>JARRNG010000049.1:0-11924 GCA_037385265.1 Nitrospirota bacterium | reverse complement strand
CGTGAAGGGCTGAGGGATGTCTTCCGTCAGGTTCGATAGCGTCACGAAGAGCTTCGGCGGCGTCGAGGTGGTGAAGTCCCTGAACCTCGAGATAAGGGACGGGGAGTTCTTCACCTTCGTGGGACCAAGCGGATGCGGCAAGTCCACCGTGCTCAACATGGTGGCGGGGCTGGAGCCCGTCACCGGGGGCACCATCTATTTCGGCTCCCAGGCCGTAAACGAGCTGAGCCCCAGGGAGCGCGACGTGGCCATGGTCTTCCAGAGCTACGCCCTCTACCCGCACATGACGGTCCATGAAAACCTCGCCTTCCCGCTTAGGATGAAGAAACGCCCGGGGGACGAGATTCAATCGGAGGTCAGTCGGGTGGCCTCGTTCCTGGGGATCGAGGACCTCCTCTCCAGGCGTCCCAGGGAGCTTTCCGGCGGGCAGCGCCAGAGGGTGGCCCTGGGGAGGGCGATTATCAGGAAGCCCCGGGTATTCCTTCTCGACGAGCCCCTTTCGAACCTTGACGCACGCCTGAGGGTGGAGATGAGGGCGGAGCTCAAGAGGCTCCACAGGCGGCTCGGCATAACCACAGTATACGTGACTCACGACCAGGCCGAGGCCATGAGCCTATCTGATAGGATAGCGGTTCTCAAGGCCGGGGAGATACAACAGAGCGACGAGCCTAACGAGGTATACTCCCGCCCGGGAAACATCTTTGTGGCCGGCTTTATCGGAAGCCCATCGATGAACTTCCTCGAGGCCAGGGTGAAAAGCAGAGACCCCCTGAGGCTGGAAATCAACGGCAGGGAGTTCTCTCCTCAGACGGAAAAGTCCGTCGATGCCGACGTCGTCGTTTCGGGCATAAGGCCCGAGGACGTGTTGGCTACGAAGGGGGAAACGACGGACATCGAGGCCTCCGTGGAACTTGTCGAGGTGGAGGGGCCCGTTACCTGGGTGGACCTCGAATGGGGCGATGTGCGCTTGAAGGCCAAGGCCGCACCGGGCGAGAAACTGTCCCCGGGAGACAGGGTCCGCCTTGAGCTTCCGGAGGAAAGGATGCACGTCTTCGACAGGGAAAGAGGCGTCAGGCTCTGAACCGGCCGCAGGCCCCCGCGCTCAAGGGTTCAGCCAATAAAAAAGCCCCTGCCCGCCTTGACGGGCAGGGGCTTCGATGGTTATATTAGGTGCCCATCTCCCAGCTTGAGAGGTATCTCTTCTGCTCCGGGGTGAGCTTGTCCACCTTTATGCCCATGGCCTTCAGCTTGAGCCTCGCCACGTCGCGGTCTATCTTCGTAGGCACGCTGTACACTTTGGGCTCGAGCTTATTGGCGTTCTTCACCATGTACTCCGCGCAGAGGGCCTGGTTTGCGAAGCTCATGTCCATGACCTGCGAGGGGTGCCCCTCGGCGCTGGCGAGGTTTATGAGCCTTCCCTCGCCCAGGAGATACACCCTCCGCTTGCCGGGAAGCGTAAACTCCTCGACCATGTCCCTTATGTAGCGCCTCTTCTTCGCCATCTTCTTCAGGCCGGCGGTGTCTATCTCCACGTTGAAGTGCCCGGAGTTCGCCACTATGGCCCCGTCCTTCATCTTTCTGAAGCATTTGGCCGATATGACGTTGATGTCCCCCGTGACGGTCACGAAGATGTCTCCGATTGCGCTTGCCTCCATTATAGGCAGCACCTCGAAGCCGTCCATGGTCGCCTCGAGCGCCCTCAGTGGGTCGACCTCGGTGACAATGACCCTGGCGCCGATGCCCTTGGCGTTCATGGCCAGGCCCCTTCCGCACCAGCCGTATCCGCACACGACGAAGACGGAGCCCGCCATGAGCCTGTTGGTCGCCCTGAGGATTCCGTCTATCGTGGACTGGCCGGTGCCGTAGCGGTTGTCAAAGAGGTACTTGGTGAAGGCGTCGTTTACCGCGACTATGGGATACTTGAGGACGCCGTTTTCTGCCATGGCTCTGAGGCGGATGACGCCTGTGGTCGTCTCCTCGGTCCCTCCGATTATCCCGCTCAGGAGATTCTTCTTCGACGTGTGGAGCGTGGAGACGAGGTCCGCGCCGTCGTCCATGGTTATCTGGGGCTTGTACGCCAAGGCGCTGTTTATGTGCTTGTAGTAAGTCTTGTTGTCCTCCCCCTTTATCGCGAAGGTGGGAACCTTGAAGTACTTCACACAGGCAGCGGCGACGTCGTCCTGTGTGCTGAGGGGGTTAGAGGCGCAGAGCGAGACGTCAGCCCCGCCGAGCTTGAGGGCCTCCATGAGGTTGGCCGTCTCGGTGGTGACGTGCAGGCACGCCGAAAGCCTCACGCCCTTGAGGGGCTTTTCCTTCTTGAATCTCTTCTTTATCCCATCCAGGACGGGCATGTCCATGGCCGCCCACTCGATCCTGAGCATCCCCTTCTTAGCGAGATTGATGTCCTTTACGTCGTGTTTTGCCATAAAATAAAATCCTTCCTTTTAAGTCTCTTTATTGCTACTTATTGTTCCGTCCGGCCTAAAGTCCAGCCTGCCGCCTTATGGTTTCGGCCTTGTCCGTCCTCTCCCATGTGAACTCGGGCTCGCTGCGCCCGAAATGGCCGTAAGCCGCGGTCTTCTGGAAGATGGGCCTCCTGAGATCAAGGTGTTCTATCATTCCCGCCGGGGTAAGCGAGAAGTTATCTCTCACAATCGACTCGAGTTTAGCGGAATCGGTCTTGCAGGTGCCGAAAGTGTCCACAAGGACGGACACGGGCTCGGGCACGCCGATTGCGTAGGCCAGCTGGACCTCGCACTTGTTTGCGACGCCCGAGGCTACGAGGTTCTTGGCTATGTACCTAGCCATGTAGGCGCCCGAACGGTCCACTTTGGAAGGATCCTTGCCGGAGAAGCAGCCGCCGCCGTGGCTTCCCACGCCGCCGTAGCTGTCCACTATTATCTTCCTTCCCGTGAGGCCGGTGTCGCCCATGGGGCCACCCACGACAAACCTGCCTGTGGGGTTTATGTGATATTTGACCCTTTCCTCGTCCAGAAGCTCCGGCGGCAAGACCGGCTTTATGATCTTCTCGATTATGTCTTCCTTCATCTCCTTGAGGGTCACTTCGGGGCTGTGCTGCGAGGAGACAACTACGGTATCTATCCTTATGGGCTTGCCGTCGGCATACTGAATGGTCACTTGGGTCTTCCCGTCCGGCCTAAGGTAGCTCAGGATGTCCTTCTTCCTCGCCTCTGTAAGCTTCATGGCGAGCTTGTGGGCCAGCATTATGGGCATGGGCATGAGCTCTTCGGTCTCGTCGCAGGCGTAGCCGAACATGAGGCCCTGGTCGCCCGCGCCTCCGGTGTCGACGCCCTGGGCTATGTCGCCGGACTGCTCGTGTATGGAGGTGATGACCGCGCAGGTCTCGTAGTCGAACCCGTACTTCGCCCTCGTGTACCCTATGTCCCTTATCACGTTCCTAACGATGTCGGCTATATCGACGTAGCCTGTGGTGGTTATCTCGCCGGCCACGAAGGCCAGGCCCGTCGTGAGAAGCGTCTCGCACGCCACCCTGGAGTTTGCGTCCTGGCCAAGAATGGCGTCCAGAATCGCGTCGGATATCTGGTCGGCGATCTTGTCGGGATGTCCCTCGGTGACCGACTCCGAAGTGAAATGGTAGTTTTTCCTGTCCATAACAGCCTCCCTTGCTATCTATCTCCCTCAAGGATTAGTAAACAAAAGCGCCCAATTTCATGAGGCGCGGCAAACGACGAAGTAACATTATAAAATATTCAGGTGGGGAAATGAAAGCATACACCTAATTTCATTATCTTTTTGCACGAAGAAAAGGGCGATTCAGCGGGGCCTTAGCCCAGAAAATCCCTTGGCTTGCCGGCGCCCCGCGGGGGTCCTACGCGGCCGTCCTCCTCGAGGAGTTCCATGACCCTGGCGGCCCTGTTGTAGCCCACCTTGAACTTGCGCTGGATGGAGGATATGGAGACCTCCCCCATGGTGGAGGCGTACTCGGCCACCTGTGAGTAGAGTTCGTCGCGCTCCTCGGCGGCAGTGGCCTCGGCCTCATGCTGGGCCACCTGGGAGTCAAGTTCGCGCATTATGCTGAAGTCGGGAGCGCCCTGCCCCTTCACGAACTCCGCCACCGACCTCACCTCCCCTTCGGTGACCAGCGCCCCGTGGACTCGAACCATGGGTTTGCCCGGGAGCATGAAGAGCATGTCGCCCTTTCCCAGGAGCTGTTCGGCCCCCTGGGCGTCCAGTATGGTGCGGGAGTCTATCCTCGATGTCACGTGGAAGGCGACCCTGGCCGGGAAGTTCGCCTTTATAACGCCCGTGATGACGTCCACCGAGGGTCTCTGGGTGGCGAGCACCAGGTGCATGCCCGACGCCCTGGCCATCTGGGCGAGCCTGGCGATGGAGTCCTCCACCCTGCTTGCCGAGGCGAACATGAGGTCGGCCAGCTCGTCGATGAATATCACTATGTAGGGAATCCTCTCATCGGGCTCGGCCTCGGCGTTGAAGCTCTCGACGTTCCTCACCCCCTTCTGCGCTATGAGCCTGTAGCGGCGCTCCATCTCGTAGACCATCTTGCGGAGCATCTCGGCCGCCTCCTTGGGGTTCGTTATGACGGGCGATATGAGGTGGGGTATGCCGTCGTAGCTCGAGAGCTCGAGGAGCTTGGGGTCTATCATGAGCATCTTCACCTCGTCGGGGCTTGACTTGTAGATGAGGCTCGTTATCATCGTGTTGAGGAACACGCTCTTCCCCGAGCCCGTAGAGCCTGCCACGAGAAGGTGGGGCATCCTCGAAAGGTCCGCCACCACCGGCGCGCCGAATATGTCCTTGCCGAGGGCCAGGGTAAGTTTCGAGGAGCTGCGCTTGAAGGTCTCCGAGGCGATTATCTCCCTCAGGGAAACCGTCTCGCGGTTTCTGTTTGGTATCTCGATGCCTAGGGCCGCCTTGCCCGGAAGGGCCGATATCCTCACGGAGCGGGCCTTCAGCGAAAGGGCCAGGTCGTCGGCAAGAGCCGAAATTCTGCTTATCTTCACCCCCGGGGCGGGCTCGAACTCGTACATCGTGACGATGGGCCCCGTGTGCACCTGCACCACCCTGCCCTCGACGGAAAAATCCTGGAGCTTGCGCTCCAGAAGCTGAGAGCTCTCCAGGAGCTCGTCCTTCGAAAGCCTGTCCACCGGCTCGTAGAGATTGAGCAGGTCCAGGGGGGGAAGCTCGTATCCTTCGCCAGCGCCGGCCCGGCCTTCCAGGACCTCCTCGGCCTCGAGGACCTCCTCTCCCTCGCCCACGTAGGCCGGCTCTACGACCAGGGGTTCGAAATACTCCTCGTCGGGCTCGGGCTCCGCCTCCTCGTCCTCATAAATCTCCCCCGGACCCTTCCTCGGCAGGGTCGGCATCTTCGCCCTGGCGTTGCCGAGCGCGGCGCTTATGAGCGCCATTGGGCTAAGCATTATGAGGGATGAGATCACCAGGGCGAGGGCCACCACGTATGCCCCCAGGTTGGAAAGCCCCTTAAAAAATACGCTCCCCAGTGCCGAGCCGTAGATGCCGCCGGCGCCGTACTCGAGACCGAAGGAGACCGAGATAAGCCCCGCCAGCACGGGCGCGGAAAAGACAAACAGGAGGGCCCCCCAGAGGTGCGCCTTTTCGCTCTGTCTACCCAGGAACTTCTTGACGCCGTAGACGAGAAGGAACAGCGGCAGGCAATAGGACGCCACCCCCACCAGGGTCATAAGCGCGTCGGCGACGTAGGAGCCCACTATGCCCCCGTAGTTCCCGACGGGCTCCTCGGAATAGGTGAAGAGAGAGCGGTCCCACCTGGAATAGCTCGCCAGGCTCAGGGCCAGGAAGATGCCCCCAGACACCGAAAGTACGCCCGTGACCTTCTGCTTTATCGTCCCAGCCATAGCCACCCGAGGATGACCCCGGCAAGCGCCACCCGATAAATGACGAAAACGTTCATCGTATGGTTCTTCAGATACCTTAACATAAATTTAATCGCCATTACGCCGGTGATCATGGATACGAGGAACCCCACGGCAAACAGCGAAAGGTCATAGTGGGCGCCCGCTGAAAAAAGCTTCCTGCCCTCGAGCACCGTGGCCCCGGCGATGACCGGGATGGAGAGAAGGAACGAAAACCTCAGGGCCTCCGTCCTCTGCATCCCCCTCATCAGGCCCGCAGAGATGGTTATGCCCGAGCGGGAGACGCCGGGGATGAGCGCCACGGCCTGGAAGGCCCCTATGAAAATGGCGTCGAAGACCGCCAGCCTGTTCAACTTCTTGCCTCCCTTCAGGCCCTCCGAGGCGTACATGACCCCGCCCACCACGACGAGAGAGGCGGCAATCACCAGGGGGCTTCTTAGAGAGCCAGCCACGTAATCCTCGAGGTATATCCCGGCTAGGCCCGCGGGAACAGTGCCGAGGGCTATAAGAAACAAAAGCCTCCTCTGCTTTCCCGTCATGTCAACGAGGTCCTTCCAGAAACATATGATAAGGCTCACCAGGGTGCCTCCGTGGAGGGCCACGTCGAAGGTGAGGGAATTCACCTCTCCCCGCCAGTCCAGGAGCCACGGTATTACCACTAGGTGGGCTGTGGAGCTGATGGGAAGGAACTCGGTGATCCCCTGCACCACCCCAAGGATTATCGATTCCAGCATGGCGTAGGATTATATCAGGGGCGCCGGAGGTTTGTCATTAACCTACAGGAGGCAAAACAAGTCAGCGCCGGGGGGAAACCTTCTTTAACTCGCCCCCCTCCGTCATACACCTCGCGGCACAGGAACCATGGCGCATTTCTAATCTCTTTTTCCCGGCGCGCTATTTACTGTCGCGGCGGTTTTTGCTATCATCATAGGCGGATGACTTCCCAGTCTGAGATACGAAGGAAGATACTGGAGGCCCTTTACAAGTGCCACAAGGCCGAGGCGTTCTGTCCGCTTAAGACCTCCGACCTCCGCGAGCAGATAGGCCTCGATGACGAGGAGGAGTTTCTGAAGGCCCTCCAGTACCTGCACGACGAGGAATACGCCAAGGGCATATACGTGCCGTACCTCAGGCAGGGATATTTCGAGAGCGCCCGCATAACCGAAAAAGGCGTGGACGCCATGGAAAAGCCCGGGGAGCTCGACAGGCTCTTTCCGGTCAACGCCGTGAGCAAGGCGGTCGAGAACTTCCTCGAGGACTTCCGCCGCGAAGTCCACCGGGCGGACATCTCCAATGAGGAAAAAGAAAGCCTGCTCGAGTTCATAACGTCCCCCACGGTGAGCCGGATAATCTCTCGCATACTGCCGGAGAACAGCTGAACCGCCCGCCGGGCTCGACCGTCTCTCTCCCCGAACCGGACAGGCCTCCCCGGGCACCCGCCTGAACCGATAGGTTAAAATTAACCGTATGTCCCCGAGGCAGTTAAGAATATTCTATTCCGGCATAGGCGGAAGCGGCATGTCCGCCCTGGCGCTCTTCGACTCCAAGCGGGGACACGCCGTCTCTGGCTCCGACAGGGCCTTCGACTGCGACCCCCATCACCCCGCCTTCGCCCCCCTCAGGGCCCAGGGCATAAGGCTCGTGCCCCAGGACGGAAGCGGGATAGATGACTCTCTCGATTTTGCAGTCATGAGCACCGCCGTGGAGGACGACATCCCCGAGGTGCTCCGCGCCAGGGAGCTTGGCGTACCCATCATGCGCAGGCCCGACTACCTGGCCGAGATGGTGTCGTCCCACAGGGCGGTTGCCATCTCGGGCACAAGCGGCAAGTCCACGGCTGCGGGGATGCTGGCCTTCGCCATGGAGAGGCTCGGCATGGGCCCCAACTTTCTGGGCGGAGGCAGGGTGAAGCAGTTCCGCGGCGAGACGAACGCGGGAAACTGCCTTAAGGGCGCCTCGGACCTCCTGGTTGTCGAGGCCTGCGAGTCCGACGGCTCGATAGTGAACTATCGCCCGGAGCACACGGTCATCCTAAACCTTTCCATGGACCATAAGGGCATCGAGGAGACGGCCCGCATGTTCGAGGCCCTCGCCGCAAATACCTCGGGGCGCGTCTTCGTGAACTCCGACGACGAAAGGCTCAGAGGCGTAGGGCTGGGGAACGCAGTGACTTTTTCAATCGATGGACCCTCGGACTACCACGCCAGGGACCTTTCCCTCAAGCCCCTGGGCGTGGAGTTCACGCTGAGGGGGGTTAGGTTCAAGATCCGGCAGCCGGGAAAGCATAACGCTTACAACGC
Source organism: Nitrospirota bacterium (assembly GCA_037385265.1). Taxonomy (GTDB): domain Bacteria; phylum Nitrospirota; class Thermodesulfovibrionia; order Thermodesulfovibrionales; family JdFR-86; genus JARRNG01. Next base: position 3,730 of record JARRNG010000049.1, on the reverse strand, counting down.
CCTTTCGGCCGCGGCCGTGCTCTCGGAGCTTGGTCGGCCGCTCGAGAAGATATCTGACGCCCTTGGGGAATTCGAGGGCATCGAGAGGAGATTCGACGTGCTTCTGGACGGCGAGAGGTTCGTCATAGACGACTACGCCCACAATCCCCACAAGATACGCGCCCTGATGGAGGCGGCCCGGGGCCTGGGCGAGAGCGTCTGCTACGTCTTTCAGCCCCACGGCTACGCCCCCACGCGGCTCATGAAGGAGGGCTACATAGAGGCCTTCGCGGAGGGGTTGCGGCCCGGCGACCACCTGGCCGTGCTCCCCATCTATTACGCCGGCGGCACCACGAGCAAGGACATCTCGAGCGCCGACATAACGGAAGCAGTCGCCGCCCGGGGTAAATCCGCCGAGGCGGTGGGGTCGAGGGGAAAAATACTTGCGGATCTCAAGCGGTGCCGCAGCTTCGTGGTGCTCGGGGCCAGGGACGAATCCCTGGGCCAGTTCGCCCGGGAAATAGCCGCCGGGCTCGAGCAGCGGAGCCCCGGCTCCCCCGCCCGCTCCTGAATCTGCTATCCTTTAGGGCGATGGCGCACTTGAAGGTAAAGGTCTACTACGAGGATACCGACGCCGGGGGCGTGGTCTATTACGCGAACTACCTGAGGTTCCTCGAACGGGCGAGGACGGAGTTTCTCGCCAGGGCCGGCATAAGCGTGGCCGAATTCCACAGAAAGGGCTTTATCTTCACCGTGACCCACGTGGATATACGCTACAGGCGACCCGCCGCGCTCGGGGACGTGATCGAGATAAATACGGAACTTAAGGAAGTGAAAAACGCCTCACTCACTTTCAGCCAGCAGGTTCTGAAAGGCGGCGCTCTCATCGCCGAGGCCGAGGTCACCCTCGCCTGTGTTGGACCGGAGGGAAAGCCCCGGAGGCTCCCGGAAGAGTTGAAAAGCCTCCGCAGGCCTTAGAAAAACCTCCTCAGGCCCCTGAAGCCCGCGTTTATGCCGTCATTGAATCTGTTCAGTAATCTCTTGGCCCAGACGAACTCGCCCGCGAGAACGGCGAGACCGAGGGGAATAACCACGGAGGCCGGACCGGGAAGCACGATCATGATAACCCCTATTATCAAAAGGGTAAAACCCACCACAATGCGCACCAGCCTCTTGGCCTGCCGGTAGGTCTTCACCGTCAGGAAGTTCATCAAACCTCTGAGCCACTGCGCCATAGTACATATCTTATATCAATTCGCCAGTCCGTAACAATCGCCAAAACAATGGTTTTTTACCATCATATTGCAATCCGACCGGGTTCTGCTATAGTTGGGCTATGAAAACCAGGAAGGATGTCGAGGGTAGACCTGGTGACTTTTCCCATAGGGATGTCCTCCTCCCGGAAGAACCTTAAAGGACATCAGGGGACACTTCAGGTCCGCGTATCAACAGCGAAATAGGGAGTGCCGAGATGGGCAGCGAACCGCAATGGGTAGAAAGGGAGATACTCGACGCGTTCTACCAGATCGCCGTGGACTTCCGCTCCGGCTTTATCAACGATAACACTCTCAAGGAGCGAATTCTCCAGGCGGCAAGGAGATACGAAAGGGCCCTCGGCCCGGTCGAGCACGTCCCTGCGGACTATAACCCCGAACGCGAGGCCTGGAAAGTCTGAGGGCGCCGGTCATTTTTCCGCCCTAAGCACGGCCTCCATCCAGAGCCCTTCCACGCCGAGTTCCATCAAAGCCAGGGGCGAATCTCTCAGGAGCGTACCGAACTCCTCGAAGGTATAGGAGGATTCGTACGCCATTCTCACGCGCCGGGCCTGCTCCGGGCTTGCCGATTCGAGGTACGGCCCAAGAGCATCCTCCGGCGCCGAGCGGTCCCAGTCCCTGAGATAAAGTATTCCGCCGGGCCTCAGAATCCTGTGTATCTCCCGGAGACTCCCCTCCGGCTTTAGCCACCCAGAAAACGCACCATGGCTCTGCACAAAATCGAAACTTTCGGCAGGGAAATCACGAAGTTCCTCCGCAGACTTCCTTCTGAGGGATATGCGGCCCCCAAGGCCCGCCCGGCGGACGTTTTCCCTGGCAATCGAAAGCATCTCCCCGGAGACATCCAGACCGGTGATTTGAACCGCCGGAAGCGCCTCCGCGATAACTAAGAGCATCCGGGCGCTCCCGCAGCCTATGTCCAGGAGTTCTCCCCCGGCCATGAATCCGGCAATCTTCCGGGCCACGGCCCTATGGCGCTCGAGGCTCCGGCTGGAGGCCGAGCGACGGTCGAAATCCAGGGCGTGCTCGCGGCTTAGGTAATAGTTGCGCTCGCCCTCCCGCAGGGACCTCTCCACCGCCTCCGCACCCCCTTCAAAAATCGGCCATCATTGCTTATTATAGTGCATGAGCACGAAGGAGTCGCACTTAGAGGGTACCTCCACGCTGGTCATCGAGCCGTGGAACGTCATCCTCCTGAACGACGACTGGCACAGCTTCGACGAGGTCATAGAGCAGTTGATGCTGGCCACGGGCTGTTCCGCCGAAAAGGCCGCCGATATCGCCTGGCTCGCCCACAGCGAAGGCGAGGCCGTCTGCTACTGCGGGCCCAGGGAACGCTGCGAGCACGTGGCCGAGGTGCTCGAGGAGATAGACCTGGGCGTGAGAGTGGAAAAAGCTTAGCGCCCCAGCTTCCGTAAGTTTTCCCCCCAAGTCCCCGCCCTTGCCTTCATGGACGCCGTAATGGCCATCACTATGAATCCGAAAGCTTGCTTCTTTTGGGAAGGTCTGGCGCTCCGGCGCGAGGCGAATTCCAAACCCCCCGCCCATTTGTGTGATAATTAGTGCATGCGCCTGCGAGAAATCCTGAGCCACGGCGGCACGGAGGAGATGGTTAAGGCTCTCGCCTCCACGGGACTGACGAGTCTCTACCCCACCCAGGCGCTCGCCCTCGAGGCGGGTCTCCTCAGCACCAGCGAATCCATGGTCGTGGCCGCACCCACGGCTTCCGGGAAGACCCTTATCGCCGAGATGGCCATTCTTAAGACCCTCCTCGAAAGGACCGGGAAGGTGATTTACCTTGTCCCTCTGAGGGCACTGGCGGGGGAAAAGTACGGTGACTTCTCGGCCAGGTACCGGAGGATACGTACCGTCCTCAGCACCGGCGACTACGACAGCTCCGCCCCCTGGCTTCAGGAGGCAGACGTCGTGATAGCCACAAACGAAAAGATCGACTCCATCATCCGCCACCGCACCTCCTGGCTCAAGGACGTGGGCCTGGTCATAGCCGACGAGGTGCACCTCCTGGGCGACGGACACAGGGGGCCCACCCTCGAGGTGGTCCTAACACGCCTGAGAGAGATGCACCCGGGGCTCCGAATCCTGGCCCTGAGCGCTACGATTCCCAACGCTTCGGAGATCGCCGGGTGGCTGGGGGCGCGGCTCGTCCAGTCGGAGTGGAGGCCCGTACCCCTCAGGGAGGGCGTCTTCCACAACGGGGCCGTCATCTTCAACGACGGCGTGGTCAAGTGGGTCCCGGAGAAGAGCCGCTCGGCCCCCGTGGACCTGGCCCTCGAGACCGTGGGCGAGGGAGGACAGGCGATTATATTCGTAAACACGAGGAAATCCACCGAGGCCGTGGCCCGGAGGGTCTCCGAGCACCTGGAGCTCCGGGCCGAGGAGGATAGGTCCCTTAAGAAACTCTCCGACCAGGTGCTCGGCTCGACGCGGGAGCCCACGCGGGTCTGCCGGAGGCTGGC
>JARRNG010000048.1:14299-19606 GCA_037385265.1 Nitrospirota bacterium | reverse complement strand
GGCGGGGCGGACCTCGTGGTGGGCTCCAGATACATGGGCGGCACCATAAGCGTCGTGGGGTGGGACTTCCGCAGGCTCCTCCTCTCGAGGCTCGGGAACATTTATGCGGCTACGCTCCTGAGGACCCGCCTCACGGACATGACGAGCGGATTCAGGGCCTTCAGCCGCAGGGCCCTGGAGGCCATAGACCTCGACGCCGTTCACTCCGAGGGCTACGCCTTCCAGATAGAGCTTGCCTACAGGGTGTGGCGCGAGGGCCTCAGGGTCAAGGAGATCGCCATCGTGTTCACCGAGAGGGCATACGGCAGTTCGAAGATATCCCAGAACATAGTCCGCGAGGCCCTGGCCCTGCCCTGGCGGCTGAAGGTCGAGGACGTGAAGTGCGGGGTCAAGAGGTCCCTGGGGCCGAGGGAAAGGCCCGGGGGCGCGAATTAGAGGTCCACAAAGGAGGCACGCCAATGGCCGAGAGCAAGAAGAGAGAGTACAAGAACCTCTACGCCGTCATAATGGCGGGGGGCAAGGGCACGCGTTTCTGGCCCCTTTCCCGCGAGACCTTTCCCAAGCAGTTCCTAAAGATAGTGGGCGAGCGCACGCTCATCCAGGAGACCATCCACCGCCTCTACGGCGAGGTGAAGCCCTCCAACACCCTGATCGTGACGACCAAGGGGCAGAGCGACATCGTGCGCTGGCAGCTCATGGACATATTGGAGGACGTCAAGTGCGTGATAGAGCCCGAGGGCCGCAACACCGCCCCCGCCATAGCCCTGGCGGCGTACAAGCTCCACAAGAAAAACCCCCGGGCCTCCATGCTCGTGCTTCCCTCGGACCACTACATACGCGACGTCGAGGCCTTCAGGGAATCCGTCAGGCTCGCCGCCGAAGTCGCCGAAAAGGGGAGCATCGCGACTTTCGGCATAAAGCCCTCGCGGCCCGAGACGGGATACGGATACGTCAAGACGGGAAAGAAGCTGCGGGAGGGAGTCTTCGCCGTGGAGAAGTTCGTCGAGAAGCCCGCGGCCAAGACCGCCCGGGCCTTCGTCAAGGAGGGCTCCTACTACTGGAACAGCGGGATGTTCCTTTTCAGGACCTCGGTAATAATCGAGGAGTTCAAGCGCCACATGCCCGAGGTGCACAAGGCCTTCACGAAGATAAAGCCGAAGCTCAACACCTCCAAGGAAGACGACGCCCTGGCCGAAATATACGGCTCTCTGCCCAACGTCTCCATAGACTACGGCATCATGGAGAAGTCCGGCAGGGTTGCCATGGTGGCGGCCTCCTTCCCCTGGTCCGACATCGGCAGCTGGAGCGCCCTGGACGAGGTCCTCGACAGGGACGACAAGGGCAACGTCTCTCTCGGAAACGTGGTGGGCCTCGACTGCGAGGACTCCATATTCTTCGAGGGCGGGACGAGGCTCATAGCCGCCCTGGGCCTGAAGGACATGGTCGTCGTGGACACCGCCGACGCCACCCTCATCGCCCCGAAGGACGAGGTCCAGAAGGTCAAGGACCTGGTGGGCAGGCTGAAGGAGGAGGGCAAGGAGGAATACCTAACGCCCAGGGTGGAGGAGAGGCCCTGGGGGTACTTCTCGGTCCTCGAGAAGGGCCCTAACCACCAGAGAAAACCCCGGGCTCATCCCCCTGAGGATTATCGAGATACAGAGCGGGGAGTACCTCGGCGAGGATGATATAATAAGGTCCGAGGACATCTATGGCAGGAAAACGGGATAAGAAGAAAAAGCGCCGGACCGGGCCGCCCGAAGAGAAGCCGGCCGCCGAAAGCCCCGACCTGCCGGAAGACAAGAAGCTCCGGGCCGTCAAGATTACGGCCAGGGTGCTTCTCCTGGTTCTGTTCTTCTCCTACCTGTTCTCGCTGGCCCTTAAGTACCCCCTGAACGACCCCGACGTCTGGTGGCACCTGAAGACCGGGAGCTGGATAATCGACAACGGGCAGATCCCCAAGGACGACTATTTTTCCTACACCACGCCTGAGCCGCTCAGCGCCGCCGAGGTGCGGGGCCTGAGGACGCAGTGGCTGGGGCAGGTGGTCTTCGCCCTGGCCGAAAGGGCGGGGGGCGTTACGGGGGTGGTGGCGCTGAGAAACGTGCTCATAATCCTGCCGATGCTGATTCTGGTCCTATGGCTCATAATGAGGGGCATGGGCCACCTGGAGGCCCTGGGGCTGGTGACGCTTCCGGCGTCTCTGCTCATCTTCCAGGTCTTCTACGCCTTCGAGCGGCCCCAGGCTTTTTCCTTCCTCCTGGTCCTCGTGGAGATCATGCTCCTGGAGCGGATTCGCTCGCGCAGCCCCGGGAAGTTCGACCTCTCCATGGTGGGGCTCCCCGTACTGATGGCGCTGTGGTCGAACCTTCACGCCGGGTTTATCCTGGGCAACGTCGTCATCTTCATCTATTTCGGCTCCGAGCTCCTCAGGGTGCTTTGGCGGAGGCTCAGGGGCACCCTGGCGGAGACGGCCCCCCCGGCCTTCTTCGCCTCCTGCGCTCTGGCGGTGCCGGCCTCGTTCCTCAACCCCAACACCTACCATGTCTTCTACAACTACTTCACCGGCCTGACGGCGCGGTTCCTCAAGGACTTCTCGCATACCGTCGGCGGCGGCGGAAGGAGCGGATGGGTGGAGCAGGTGGTGCTGGAGTTCAAGCCCCTTTACTACTTCTACGATTCCCTCCACTACACGTGGGTAATGTACTACTGGATATTCCTGGGCGTCCTCTTCGCCAGCCTGCTGGCCAAGTACTGGATAAAGAAGAAGGTGGACCTGGCCGAGCTCCTCACGGCGGCCATGCTGGCCTTCTTCGCGAACTATTACGCCCGGGGGCTCATGTTTTCGCTCACGGCGCTTCCCTTCTTCTTCGCCAAGACGGCCCTGGAGTTCCGGCTGCCCCCGCTGAACCGCAGGAAGCTCTCGCACGTGGTCGTGGCCTCCATGCTCATAATCACGGTGGGTTTCATGGCCTCCACCTACCGCGGCGGCGTCGGCAGGGTGCTGGGCCTCCGGGTGGCCCCGTACTGGATCTCGCCGTGGTATCCCCTGGGGGCCTGCAATTTCATCGAGGAGGTCAGGCCCGAGCCCCCGATGTACAACTTCTACACCTGGGGGGGCTTTCTCATATGGAGGCTCTACCCCGAGTACAAGGTCTTCATCGACGGCCGGGCCATAAACAAGGACATCTCCTGGACCGCCGACAACATCCTTAAGACATTTCCGGGCTGGCGAAGCCAGCTCGATTTCTTCGACATAAACTTCATACTGATCCCGCCAGTCTTCAGGGAATCCGGACACATAGTCCCCCTGGGGCCGGCCCTTGTGGGCGAGAAGGACTGGAAGCTCATATACCTCCGCAACAACAGCGCCATCTACGTGCGCGACGTCCCGCAGAACCGGAGGCTCATCGACAGATACAGCATGGACAAGATGAGCGTCTACCTCGAGATAGTCCAGGTCGAGAACGTCCTTCTTTCGGGAAACCCCTATAACCCGAACTACAACCTCGCCAAGGCCGATGCCCTCCTGGCCCTCGGCGAGTACGAGAAGGCCAAGGAGATCTACCTGCGCTTCCCGCGGCAAAGCGCAAGAGAGCTCGAGATGCTAAGGCAAAAGGGCTACTGAACCCGCCGGCTGAAAACCCCTCAGAAGAAGCGGAACCTGTCCCTCAAGCCCACCGTCACGCCGTCTATCCTCGTCAGGCCCGCCTCCTTCGCCATCGCCACGGCCTCCTCGAACTCGCCCGCGGTAATCCCCCTGTCCAGGGGCGGGTAATGAAAGGCCTCGTAGCAGGGGTGATACTGGTCCATTATATTTATATAGGTATCCCTGGACACCTCCCGCGCCAGGAAGTCCACCACTCCGCGGGTGCCCGAAAGCCCCCCGGGCAGCACCAGGTGCCTCACCAGGAGCCCCCGGAGGGCTATGCCCGCTCCGTCCAGGGCGAGGTCGCCCACCTGGCGGTGCATCTCTTTTATCGCGGCCTTGGCCACCTCGGGATAATCCTTCGCCTGGGAATACTTCCTCGCGGGCTCGGGGTCGGAGTACTTGAAGTCCGGCATGTATATGTCCACCACCCCGTCTAGAAGCTTCAGCGTCTCAAGCTGCTCGTACCCCCCGCAGTTGTAGACCAGGGGAACCCTGAGGCCCCTCCCGCGGGCCTCCACCAGCGCCCTCAGTATCATGGGCACCTGGTGGGTGGGCGTTACGAGGTTCACGTTGTGGCATCCCAGGCCCTGGAGCTCTAGCATATAGCCCGCGAGGCGGCCGGTGGAGACCTCGCTCCCCTGGAGGGAATGGCTTATGGTCCAGTTCTGGCAGAAAATGCAGCCGAGGTTGCATCCCGCGAAGAATATCGTCCCCGACCCGGAGCGGCCCACGAGGGGTCTTTCCTCGCCGAAGTGCGGGCCGTGGCTGGAGACGACCGGCCTGTCCAAAATCCGGCAGAAACCCCTCTCCCCCGCCGTCCTGTCCACGAGGCAGTTCCTGGGGCAGAGGACGCAATCGCGGATTATCTCCTCGGCCCGGACCGCCCGCCGCAGAAGCTCCTCCTCGCCCAGGGCCAGGTAGGCCGGGGCGAAGCTATCTGCCGAGGTCTTTCGCAATCTCCTTGGCGTGCCAGGCGATGCCCTTGAAGGCGTCTATCATCTGGATGTAGAGCTGGGACGCCTTGGGGGCGCACAGGCCCTCGATGAGCCTCTCCTCGTGCCTGGTGGCATACTCGTCGGCCATCTTCTCCAGGGCCGCCTCGGCCTCGGCCATGTGCCTTGCCACCAGGATGTTGGGGGCCAGGACCAGGTCGCGGGCGTTGGCCAGGATGTCGCGAACCCACCCGAACATGAACTCTATCTCCGACATGGCCCGGTCGCTGAAGAGGACGTTTTCCCTCATCTTGGCCTTCATGCTGGAGGCTATGGAGGCAATCCCCTCGCCCATCCTGCCCACGTGAGAGGGTACAGAGACGTAAAGCCCGGCCCGGGGCTCGCCCTTTTTCTCCGCCATCAGGCCCTCCGTGAGGGCGGTGGAGCGCTCGGAGGCCCTCCCCAGGCCCCCCTCGATCCCTTCGACGATGGAGGCGTTATTGTACAAGAAGGCCGTATATAGGGCGTCGATGCTCTCGACCATCCCGGAGATTAGCTCGTGAAGCTCGAATACCTGCTCCTTCAGGGCCATGGGAACCTCCTTTTTTAAACATTTATGTATAGAATCCCTGGTTAAATATTAGCAGATTTGACCCTCCGGGCAAAGCGGGTGCAGCCCTATAGGCCCAAATTAGTTAAATTATCGCTTCCCAGCCCGGGCCGGAC
>JARRNG010000048.1:0-14227 GCA_037385265.1 Nitrospirota bacterium | reverse complement strand
GTTTTCGACGCAAAGGGGAGTACAAACTTATTACTTCTAAAGGAGGGCGTGAATGGCAAAGAAGTACGACCCCCCAATGCTGGACGAGCTCGAAAAGGGCCCGTGGCACAGCTTCGTGACGGAGATCAAGAAGGCCGCCGCGAAGAACGAAATGGCCAACGACGAGCTGGGCCAGCTCGAAAAGTCCTACAGGGACAAGCGTGGCTACTGGAAGCACGGCGGCATAGTTGGAGTCCTCGGTTACGGCGGAGGCGTCATCGGAAGGTACTCCTCCCTGCCCAAGGAGTTCCCCAACGTGGCCCACTTCCACACGGTCAGGATCAACCAGCCCAGCGCATTCTTCTACAAGACCGACAAGCTCAAGGAGCTGATGGACCTGTGGGACGAGTACGGGAGCGGACTGACCAACATGCACGGCTCCACCGGCGACCTGGTCTTCCTGGGATGCAGGACCGAGGCCCTAGAGCCGTTTTTCGCCGAAACCACCTCGAGGGGTTGGGACCTCGGCGGCTCGGGCTCGGCCCTCAGGACGCCGAGCTGCTGCGTAGGGCCCGCCAGGTGCGAGTGGTCTAACATCAACACCCTCGACATCTGCTACGAGCTCACCCACGAATTCCAGGACTACCTCCACAGGCCGGCCTGGCCCTACAAGTTCAAGTTCAAGATAGCGGGCTGCGCCATCGACTGCGTGGCCTCCATCGCCCGCGCCGACTGCTCGATAATCGGCACCTGGAAGGGCAAGATAGCCGTCGACCAGGACGCGGTGAAGGACTATGCCAAGAAGGGCATGGACATCAACGCCGAGATAGTGAACATGTGCCCAACGGGCTGCATCAGCTACGACGGCAAGGAACTGACCATCAACGACGCCGAGTGCTCGCGCTGCATGCACTGCATTGCCAAGATGACCAAGGCCCTCAAGCCGACCGGCGAGAAGGGCGCGACCATACTCATCGGCTCCAAGGCCCCCATCGTCGTGGGCTCCCTGCTTTCCTGGGTCGTGGTTCCGTTCATAAAGATGGAGCCGCCCTACACGGAGTTCAAGGAGCTCGTGGAGAAGATTTGGGAGTGGTGGGACGACAACGCCAAGCCCAGGGAGAGGATCGGCGAACTCATCGAGGTCAAGGGCATGAGGGACTTCCTCGAGGCTATCGACATCCCGCCGAGCCCGGCGCAGGTGTTCGAGCCCAGGAAGGACCCCTTCTTCTTCTGGAAAGAGGAAGACCTCAAGAAATAGAGGCGAAATAAAATTCAGTCTATATAGGAGGTTATTAAATGGCTTGGCTTACCGATGAAGAAGCGAAACAGAAGAGAGAGACAGACATTGGTCCGCCGAAATACGACCAGTTCCTGCCTCCGGTCATAGCGAAGAACTACGGCGACTGGAAGTACCATGAGGTCCTCGATGCCGGCGTGATGGTCCACGTGGCCAACAGCGGAGACAAGGTCTACACCGTGAGAATCGGCTCCCCGAGGATCCTGAGCACGGACACGATCCGCGACATGCTCGACGTGGCCGACAAGCACTGCGACGGCTACATCCGCTGGACCACGAGGAACAACGTGGAGTTCATGACTCCCGACGAGAGCAAGGTGGAGCCCTTGAAGAAGGACCTCATTGCCAGGGGCTACAACGTGGGCGGCATCGGCCCCAGGGTCTCCAACATGGTTCACACCCAGGGCTGGGTCCATTGCCACAGCGCCTGCACCGACGCCTCCGGCCTCGTCAAGGCCTGCATGGACGAGCTTTACCCGTACTTCGCAGAGAAGGAAAAGGAGCTCCCGGCAAAGGTCAGGCTCGCCCTGGCGTGCTGCGTCAACATGTGCGGCGCCGTGCACTGCTCCGACATAGCCATAGTGGCCGTCCACAGGAAGGTCCCCACGATCAACCACGAGGACGTCAAGAACATGTGCGAGATCCCGACCACGATCTCGGCCTGCCCGACCAGGGCCATAAGCCCCGACCCGGCGAAGAAGTCCGTCAAGATCAAGGAAGAAAAGTGCATGTACTGCGGCAACTGCTTCACCGTCTGCCCGCCCATCGACATCCACAGGCCGGAAGACGACGGCGTGGCCATCGTGGTCGGCGGAAAGGTCGGAAGCCTCAGGACGGGACCGAAGTTCTCGAAGCTGGCCATACCGTTCTTCTACAACGAGCCGCCCAGGTGGCCCAAGGTCGTGGATGCGGTCAAGAACATCCTGGAGACCTACGCCAAGCACGCCAGGAAGCACGAGAGGCTCGGCGAATGGATCGAGAGGATCGGGTGGGAGCGGTTCTTCAGCCTCACGGGAATCGAGTTAACGTATATAATAGTGCAGCGGCGCCATGGCGCCGCTGCTCTATTCAATCTTAACCGGGAGGTAAGGTTAGGGAAACTGCTGAACTTCAGGATAAAATATTCGCCTTCGTACAAGCCGCCAAGGGCAAGAAGAAGCTCAAGGAAAAGGACATCATAAAAGGCGTCGGCGCCGACACCGGCGAGGACAAGGACACCGTGAAGAAGGCCATGAGGGCGATGATCGACGAAGGCAGACTCATGTACTCGTACGGAGGAGGAGCTAGCTCGGTTGAGATCCCCAGCGAGGAGTACCTCAGGGAAAAAGGAATGCTCAAGTAGAGGCAAGCTCGGACTCAAGATACCCAGGGTAGTCGTAGCCGGCCTCCGGGGAGGCTCGGGAAAGACTACCCTTTCTCTTGGCCTCTTGGGCGCCCTCAGGCGCAAGGGGCTTGCCGTGGCCGCATTCAAGAAAGGCCCCGACTACATAGACGCCGCGTGGCTGGCCCAGGCGGCCGGCGCCCCCTGCTATAACCTCGACCCCTTCCTCATCGGCAAGGACAAGATACTGCCGTCCTTCGCCTGCCACCTCGACGGGGCGGAGTTCGCCGTGGTGGAGGGCAACCGGGGTCTCTTCGACGGCATGGACTCCGAAGGTAGCATGTCCACCGCCGTGGTGGCCCGGGAGCTCAAGGCCCCCGTGATCCTCATCGCCGACTGCACCAAGGCCACGAGAACCGTGGCGGCCACCATTTACGGGGTGGAGCGCTTCGAGCGCGGCCTAAAGATAGGCGGCGTGGTCCTTAACCACGTGGCCGGCGGGCGCCACGAAGCTGTCATAAGGGAATCCATGGAGAAGTACGTAAGGGCCCCGGTCCTCGGGGCCATTCCCAAGCTCAGGGAGATGAGGATGCCCGAGCGGCACATGGGCCTCATGCCGAGGCATGAGCACCCCGACGTGGAGAGCTCGCTGGAGTGGGCCACGGCCCTCGTGGAAAAGCACGTGGACATCGACGCCGTCGTCCGCGTGGCGGCCAAGGCTCCCGCACTCGCGGCCGAGGAGTGTCCTCACCCGACGACCTCAGCCGCAAAGACTGCTCCCAGGGTCGGCGTGGTCCTGGATTCGGCATTCCAGTTCTACTACCCCGAGAACTTCGACGACCTCCGCGCCCAGGGGGCGGAGCTCGTGCCCGTGAGCGCCCTTACGGACGCCTCCCTTCCCCCGCTGGACGCCCTCTACATAGGCGGGGGCTTCCCCGAAACGCACGCCATAGCGCTTTCGGAAAACGTCTCCTTCCGTAACAGCCTCCTCCGCGCCGCCGAGAGGGGCCTCCCGATATACGCCGAGTGCGGCGGGCTCATCTACCTGGGGCAGGAACTCATCGTGGGCGGAAAGTCCTATACCATGGCCGGGGCGCTTCCAATAAGGTTCGAGCTTATGAAGAGGCCCCAGGCCCACGGCTACACCTCGGTGAAGGTGACGCGGGCCAACCCGTTCTTCAAGAAGGGAGCCGAGCTCAGGGGGCACGAGTTTCACTACTCTCGGGTCACCGACGCCGAGACGGACGGGCCGGTGAAGATGGCCTTCCGCATGGGGCGCGGCGAAGGGATAGCGGGGGGCATGGACGGAATGTGCTACAAGAACATCCTCGCCACCTACACCCACCTTCACGCCCTGGGCTTCCCCTCCTGGGCCGCCGGCATCGTGAAGGCCGCAAGACGGTTCAGAAAACAGGCCTCGGGTTAGCGGCGCCCTCGCGGACCATTATCCACTTCGCCCTCAACTGCTATAATTGAACGATGCCGGCTTCCATCAGGACGGAACTCACAAGGCTGTTGCGGGAAGGCGCCCTGGAGGGCATAGTGGAACTTTCCAGGACGAGGCGTAACGTCGTCAAGCGCCTCGTCGCCCTCACATACGAAAGGGACGACGTGATAAGCTGGCGGGCCATGGAGGCCGTGGGAAGGATTGCAGGCGGCCTTGCCCCGGACCAGGGCAGGGAGTTCATCCAGAGAATTCTCTGGATGATGCGGGAGGAGTCTGGCACCAACGCCTGGAGCTCCCCCTACATCCTGGGCGAGATACTGAGGGAAAACCCCGAACCCTACTCGGACATAGTCCCCGTGCTGGCGTCGTTTCACGACGAGGAGTTTTTCGCGGCGGGCGTCCTCTGGGCGCTCATGAGGATAGGGCAGCGCTGGCCCCGCCTGGTGGAGCCCCACGCCTGCGTGGCCCGGGAACACATAAGCTCCGCCGACCCCGCGGCGAGGGGCTACGCGGCCCTCCTCCTGGGCGTCCTCGGCATGGAATTCCCCCTGGAGATATTCGCCGGCGACGAGACCGAGATCCCGCTATACACGGATGGCTCGCTTGTCAGAAAACCCCTTGCCGAGCTTGCCTCCGAGGCCGGCCAAACCGCCGGCAAGGGCGGCCGGTAGCACTGCCTCCCGGAGCGCCGCTTGGCGGGCCCGGCCGGGGAAAGCCATAGACCTTGAAAAAGCTTGACTTTTCGGCCCCTCGTGCTTATATTTTATAACGATTTGTTATGACACTTAACTCGTCATACTTATATGCCTAAGAAATTAATAGCCTCCTTGAAGGAGAAATTATTGCTCAACCTTCTAAGGCCTCCTGTGGGCTTGGATTTCGGGTTGAGCGCCCTCGCCATAACCGACGGCCTCCACCGCCCCGGAGGCGCCATGGACGAACTCGTCATGGAGGGCATCTCCCTCACACCCATCATATTGCCCGAAAGCCGGGAGCAATGGTCGCTACAGACGCCCTAAGGGCCATCTTCCGCGTTAACCTGGGGGTGAAGAAAGCGGAGCGGGTGCTCGTCTTCACCGACAAGCCCTCGAAGAAGGAAAGTCTTTCGCCCGAAGACGTTATCCGCAGGGAGCGCCTCAGGGACATCGCCCTCCTGGCCGAGGAGACCGGAAGGGGCTTTGCGAAGAAGATAAGGTTCTGCGAGTTCCCCTCCACGGACTCCCACGGGGCCGAGCCCCCGGCGGAGCTCTGGGAGTGCGCCTTCGGGAGCGCCGCGGTGAAGGCCTTGAGGGAGGCGAAGGTCCTGGCCCCCATACTCAGGAAGAAGGCCAGGCCGGAGCAGCTCGAGGAGGCGGAAAGAATTCTACGCCGCAGGAAGCGCTCGGCCGTTGACGCGGTGGTGGCCCTCTCCTTCTACTCCACAAGCCACACGGCCTTCAGGAGGCTCCTTACCAAGGCCTGCGGGGCCCGCTACGCGAGCATGCCCATATTCGAGGCCACGATGCTCGAAGGCGCCATGAACGTGGACTGGAAGGCCCTGGCCAAGAGGACCGGAGCCGTGGCCGGGGCGGTCAATCGCTTCGACACCGTTCGCGTGACCACTCCAAACGGCACCGACATAACCCTCTCGAAGGAGACCCGCCAGGCCCACGCCGACACGGGCATCCTTACGAAGCCGGGCTCCTTCGGCAACCTCCCGGCCGGAGAGGTTTATCTGGCCCCCCTCGAGGGAACGGCCACGGGAACCCTGGTTCTGGAGTGGGCGCCCACGAGGGAGCTCTCCTCGCCCGTGAAGCTCACCATCAAGGAGGGGCTAGTGACCTCGGTCCAGGGAAACGAGGAGTTCGCCCTGGAGCTCGAGAGGAAGCTCTCGGAACGCCCCGAAAACCGGAACCTCGCCGAGCTCGGCATCGGCACAAACGACCGCGCCACCCGGCCCGACAACATCCTGGAGTCCGAAAAGATCCTCGGCACCGTGCACTTCGCCCTCGGCGACTCGAGCTCTTTCGGCGGCAAGGTGCACACCCCCTTCCACCAGGATTTCGTCTTCTTCCTGCCCACAGTCGTCCTCTCCGCCGGGGACGGCAAACGACTTACCCTCATGAAAGATGGTAAACTTAACAAGAGGGCTCTGAAGCTCGCTTAGCGCTCTCGGGCTGAGCAGTTATCGAACTTTCCCGACCGGAGGCTTTTCGCCATGGGGAACATCGTCGTCCTTGTAACCGCGCCTTCCGAGAAAGAGGGCATGGAAATCGCCAGGGCGCTCGTGGAGGAGAGGCTCGCGGCCTGCGTAAACGTCGTGGGCAGCCTGCGCTCGGTCTTCCGCTGGGAGGGCAGGATAGAGGACGAGGGCGAGGTGCTCCTCGTGGCCAAGAGCCGCGAGGGCCTTTTCGAAGCTCTCGATAGGCGCGTCAGGGATCTCCACCCCTACAGCGTGCCGGAGGTCATCGCGCTTCCCATCGTAAAAGGCTCCGAGGCCTATTTATCCTGGCTCGAGGAAGAGACTTCATAGCCCCGTGTAGGAGTGGGACGGCCCTCCCAAACCATGATATTATTCGGTAAGAGAATGAGACGCATCATTTAGGTGCTATTTCCATGAGACTCTTTCTGATAGGCTTCTTCGTCGTCTACGGCCTCATGCACATCTATGCCTTCCTGAGGTCGAAGGCCTCGCTGGGGCTGGGCTGGTCCTGGGCCGCGCCCCTGGCCATTTTCATGGCCGCCATGGTCCTTGCGCCGCTGATAGTATGGTATCTCGAAGAAAGGGGACTCGATCTCGGGGCAAAGGCGCTCTCCCACCTGGGCTACATGTGGCTGGGCCTCATATTCCTCTTCGTGAGCGTCTCACTTCCTCTGGACATCTACATGGTCTTGGCTAAGGGGGCAGGCACGGTGTTGAACAGGAACATACCCGCCCTTCCCCTCTCAAGCAGGGCCGCCTTCTTCGTGCCCTTTTTCCTTTCCCTCGCCCTCCTGACCTACGGGTACTTCGACGCCCTGAACATCCGCACCGAGCGGCTCACCATCGAGACGCCGAAGCTTCCGCCCGGAGTGGAGCGCCTGCGCATCGTGCAGATTTCGGACGTACACGTGGGGCTCATCGTGCGTGAGCGGCGGCTGGGGAGGATACTCCGGAAGGTCCGGGAGCTAAAGCCCGACATCCTCGTGGCCACGGGCGACATCGTGGACGGACAGATAAACAGGCTTCCCGGGCTGGCCGAGATGTTCCGGGACATAACGCCCCCCTACGGCAAGTACGCCATCACCGGAAACCACGAGTTCTACGCGGGCCTCCCCCAGGCCCTCGCCTTCATCGAAGGCGCTGGCTTCAAGGTCCTCCGCGGCGAGGCCGTCTCGGGGGTGATAAACGTGGCCGGCGTGGAGGACAGCACGGGGCAGTATTTCGGAAGCAATAGGCTCGTCGATGAAAGCAAGCTCCTCGCTGGTCTGCCGAGGGAAAAGTTCACCTTGCTACTTAAGCACAGGCCGGAGGTGGACGAGGCCTCGAAGGGGCTCTTCGACCTGCAGCTCTCCGGCCACACCCACAAGGGGCAGATATTTCCCTTCTACCTTGTCACCCTCACGGTCTACCCCGCCACCGGGCGGCACGACCTCGCCGGCGGTGCGGTCATGTACCTGAGCCGGGGCTCGGGCACCTGGGGTCCGCCCGTGAGGGTCTTCGCCCCGCCGGAGGTCACGCTCATAGAGCTCGTGAGGAAATGACGGCCCCTCAGTAGCCGTAACCCTTCCTCGGCTTTTCCATCATGCCGCCGCCCTCTTGCATGCCGCCTTCCTCCTTCATCATCTCCTTTTCCATCATGAACTTCCCGGGGTCCACCATGAACCACACACCCCTCGAGCCCTGGCCCTTCATGTCGCCGGGCTCGCTATCGCCGCTGAAGTAGTAGAGGGGATAGCCCCTGAAGGTGGTCTGCTTCTTGCCGTCCTCCCTGGTCATGGTCCCGAAGTCCTCGGCGTCGATCCCCTCGGGCACCTTTAGGTCCTCGCTGTGGAATATGGGCCACCAGTTGAGGCACCCGCCCGTGCAGGCGCTCATCCCGGGGGAGTCGTTCTTGAAATAATAGAGCGTCATGCCCTTGGAGTCGGCCAGGTAATCGCCCACCCCTTCCTTGCTCTTTACCATCATCCCCTGGGCCGTCCCGGCGGCCAGGGCCACCGCGACCATAACGGCGGCCAGCATAGTCAATCTCTTCATCGCCTTAATCCCCCTTCGCGCGCAGAGTTCTCAGGGGCGCCTCCGGAGAGGCGCCCCTGAGAGACTTCTATCACACGGAGGCCCCTCAGTCAATGGACATACTTGCGCCTTAAGGAGACGGACCGCTCTGCCGACGAACCGCCGACCGCCTCCGCTCTCGGAGTGCCCCCCCGGATGCCGGAGCAGGCATCGGGGACGGTTTGACAGGCTCAATCGCAAAGGGGGATAATAATTACACTATGAGGTACAATTCCTTCGGGCGGTACGTCCGAAAGCGCTTCGGCAGGGCCGTCCACAAGGTGAACATCGATGCCGGCTTCACCTGCCCAAACCGCGACGGCACCCTGGGCGTCTCGGGCTGCATATACTGCAATAACGACAGCTTCCGCCCCAGCTCCTGCAGGCCCGCCCTCTCCGTGGCAGAGCAGGTCCGGGCCGGCGCGGCCTGGCTCAGGAAGCGCTTCGGGGCAGAGAGCTTCCTGGCGTACTTCCAGCCCTACACCAACACCTACGCCCCCGTCGAGAAACTGAGGGCCCTCTACGAGGAGGCCCTCGCCGAGCCCTCGGTAATCGGCCTGGCCATCGGCACCCGCCCCGACTGCATCGACGAGGAGAAGCTCGACATGCTGGCCGAACTCGGCGAGCGGCACTTTGTCCTCCTTGAGTACGGCGTGCAGTCCATATACCAGAAATCCCTCGACTTCATCAGGCGCGGCCACGACTACGGGGTATACCTAAGGGCTGTGGAGGAAACTCGGCGGAGGGGCCTTGAGGCCGGTGCGCACATCATTGTGGGCTTCCCCACGGAGACCCGCGAGGAGATGCTCGAGATGGCCCCGGAGCTTTCGGGCACGGGCATTGGGTTTCTAAAGGTCCACCAGCTTCAGGTGATAAAGGACACCCCCCTGGCGGAGCTCCACGCCCGCGAGCCCTTCCACATCTTCGACTACGAGGAGTACGTGGACTTCGCGGCCCTGTTCCTCGAGAGGCTCTCGCCGGACATAGTGGTGCAGAGGCTATTCGCCACGGCCCCGGAGGGGATACTCGTGGCCCCGCGGTGGGACCGCTCGAAGCACCAGCTCCTGAGGGACATAGAGCGGAAGCTCAGGGAGAGCGACTCCTTCCAGGGCAGGCTCTATCGAAAGACCGCCGTCAGGGCGGCGGGCTAAACCTCGTCCCGCGCCCTCCTGAAAAGCTCCTCCATACCCCTGGTCTCGGCGGCTATCCGCCTTAGCGTCTCCGCCAGAACAGGCTTTCCCGCCTCCTCGGCTCGCGCGGCCCAGTCGAGGTAGGTCTTTTCGTGCTCGGCGTTATGCTCTATCCAGTGCTCGATGAGGTGCGCGAGCTTATCCAAATCTTTCATTCGCTTCCCTCCCGAAAATATCGATTACCAGGCGGCGAACAATCTTCGCAGATTCTGCATCTCCTGGTGGAGGCCTTCGGCCTTCGCAAGCCGGGCGTCGCCCACGTAGGTCACGACCCGTAGGCCGCCGGGCGTCTCCTCCGCCTTCGCCGCTCCGGCGTCGTAAGAGTATATCACCCTTGCCTTCTTAAGGTATCGCTCCTTCTGTTCGTCGGGGCGCCCCCTGACGTAGGCCACGGAGGGCGAGACCGCTTCCACGAACTCCCCGTGGGCATCCTCCCACGCGCCGTGGTCGGAGAACCTTGCCGCGTCGCTCCTGAGCCTCTCCCCCAGGGGCAGAAGCTCCTTCATCGCCCCCGGGCCTATGTCGCCGAGGAAGAGGAACGAGGCCCTTTCGCCGGCCACCTTCATGACCAGAGAACAGTCGTTCCGCGTGCCAGAGCACCCGCCGGGCGGATTAAGGACCTCGATGACATAGCCTTCGCCTCTCGCGGTGTCTCCCCTCTTCAGGCTCTTCCGCACGGGCTCCCGGGGGAAGTCGTCGTGGTAGTCCACGGCCCCATTGTCCCAGACCTCTCCGACATCGTACTGCCACGCTATGGAGCTTGCCCCTCCCACGTGGTAGTGGTCCTGGTGGGTGAGCACCAGGACGTCTATCTTTTCGATGCCCCTGTGTCGCAGGTATCGCCTTAGCTCCCAGCCCCTGCTTCCGGTGTCAACCGCAAGCACCTTCCCGTCCGGGAGCTCCACGACCGAGGCGTCGCCCCTTCCGGCATCGAGAAACGTGACGCTCAGTCCTCTATCCGGCGAGGCGGCGGCCACGGCCAGGGGCACGAGCACGGCCGCCGCGGGCACCAGGAGAACCCCCCTTTTCCTCGTGGCGAAGTAAGCCAGGAAACCGGCGTAGTAGAAGACGAGCACCGCAGGCGGAAAGGCCGGCACCGGCACCGAGGAATAGGGCACCGAGGCGAAGGCCCCGGCAAGGTATGCAGCGGCCCCGGCGGCCCAGGAGACCAGGGGGGCGAAGACGAAGCTCCCGGTGACCAGATAGATAAACGAGCCCAGGACCGAAAAGGGCACCAGCACCATGCACACAAGGGGCGTCACGACGAGGTTCGAAAGCGGAGATATCACGGAGAGGTAATTGAAGTAATGGGCGATGAGGGGCGCAACGCCCAGCGTGGCCGCGAAGGTTATGCCGAAGCTCTTTACCGGATACCTGAGGGCGGCGCGAAATCTGCTCTCCTTCAGCTTCTCTTCCTCCGGGCCGAATTGTCCCTCGGCCCCGCCGCCGGCGCGGCTGCCGCTCAGGAAGAAGCCTATGAAGAGCACGGCCAGGAAGGAGAGCTGAAACGAGAGGCCCGCCATCACGCCCGGGTCCCAGAGGACAAGCACCAGGGCGGCCAGAACGAGGAAATTGAGCCACGTGCCTTTCCTCCCCACGAGGAGCCCGAAGAGAAAGAGGCTTATCATCACGAAGGACCTCACCGTAGGCACCCTCATGCCGGATATGCCGAGGTAAAGAAGGAGAAACGGAAGGCAGAGGAGCGCGGCCGCCTGCGAGGGCGTAAGATAGACCGTGAGTTTTTCGAGGGCGCCCATGGGTAGCCGGAGCACGGCGAACCTGAAGGCGCCGAAGAGAAGGAGGAAGAGGAGGCCGAAGTGCGTGCCGGATATGCTCAGGAGGTGAGCAAGCCCCGAGCGGCGGAAGTCGTCCTTCAGGGAGTAGCTCATGCTCGCCCTGTGCCCCGTGGTGACGGCCATGACCAAAGAGGCGGTCTCGGGGTCGAACCTCCCGGTTATGGCCCGGTTGAGCCTGTCCCTCAGGCGGTTCAGGGAGAAGGCGACGGAGCGGCTCAGGCCGCCCGTCTTCCTCACGTATCCCAGCACGGCGAACTGTCCCGGGGGGAGGGCGCCGGGGTTGTTCCTCGGGTAGGGGGAGATTATCCTCAGGTTGAGCTCGTATTCCCTGCCTATCTCGAAGGGCTCTTCGGAATGCACCTCGATGCGCCCGCCCCCGCCTGCGAGGTCGAACTCCTGGGCGTAACCCTTCCTGAGCTCCACGGCGGGGGCGCTGAAATGCCCCGAGGCGTTTACGCTTCCGCTCCGGAAGGGGAGGCCCTCGGCGGGCGCGTGCCTCAGGACGGGGTAAAGGGCGCCCAGGACCAGAAGGATGAGGGCCGCGCGCCTGCCCCTGCGGAAGAATAGAAGCGCCGCGGGCAGGAAGAGCAATGCGGACGTGAAGGGGAAATAATCGTGGAAGTGAAATAAGACGACGCCGGAAAGGAAAGCGACGAAATAAATCAAGCCATCTTTTCCTTTATGACACCCGCTATCTCTTTGCCGAGCCTCTTTATGGCCCTGGGGTCCTCGCCCTCGAGCATGACCCGTATCTTGGACTCAGTGCCCGAAGCCCTCACGAGCACCCTCCCCGCGGAGCCCAGCTTCCGCTCGGCGCCCTTGATGGCCTTCGTGATTTCCGGTATAGAGGTGTAGCCCGTGGTCTTCCTCACGGGCACGTTGATGAGTATCTGGGGGTAGAGCTCTATCCTTCCGGCTAAGCTCGAAAGGGAGCGCCCGCTCTTGGTCATGAGGCAGAGCACCTGGAGAGCCGTTATAGGCCCGTCGCCCGTGGTGTTATAGTCGAAGAAGATTATGTGCCCCGACTGCTCGCCGCCGAGGTTGAAGCCCTCCTTTATCATCCTCTCGGTTACGAACCTGTCGCCCACCTTGGTCCTGACGAGCCTGATGCCCTGGCGCTCGAGGTACCGCTCGAGGCCCAGGTTGCTCATGACGGTGGCCACCACGGTGTCGGCCCTGAGCCTTCCGGCCTTCTTCATCTCCCCCGCCCACATTCCAAGTACATGGTCCCCGTCCACGACGCCGCCTTTTTCGTCGACGAAGAGTGTCCTGTCGGCGTCGCCGTCGTGGGCCACCCCCACGTGGGCCCCGTGCTCCCTGACCGCCTTCTTGAGGGGGTCGAGATGGAGGGCGCCGCAGCCCGCGTTGATGTTCAGGCCGTCGGGAGAGTCGTTTATGGTGACGACGTCGGCGTCAAGCTCCCTCAGAACCTCGGGCGTCACCTTGTAGGCCGCGCCGTTTGCGCAGTCGACGACGACCTTCAGGCCCTCCAGGGTCATGCCCTTGGGCACGGTGGACTTTATGTACTCTATGTACCTGCCCGTGGCGTCCTCGAGCCTCGCAGCCTTGCCAATGCCGTCTCCCGAGGGCCTGCCACCGAGTATGCCGTCGTCCACCACGAGCTTTTCGATCTCACCCTCGAGCTCGTCGGGGAGCTTGAAGCCGTCGGCCGAGAATATCTTGATGCCGTTGTCCTCGAAGGGATTGTGGGAGGCCGATATGACGATGCCCGCGTCGTGCCTCAGGGCGCGGACCAGAAAGGCGATGCCGGGAGTGGGCACCGGCCCCACCAGGGTGACGTTCATCCCCATGGAGCAGATCCCCGAGGTCAGGGCGCTCTCTATCATGTAGCCCGAAAGCCGCGTGTCCTTGCCGATGAGGATCATGTTTCTTCCAAGGTGTTTCTTCTTCAGGACCTTGGCGGCGGCCATCCCCACCCTGAGCACCGTCTCGGGCGTCATGGGGCTCGAATTCACCCTGCCCCTTATGCCGTCGGTGCCGAAGAGTCTCATCGGCGCTCCCTCTCTATTTCTATCTCCACCGTAACGGTGGCGGGTTCGGGCTCTAAATCCCCACCCACGGCGATGCCGGCCTCGCGCCTCAGGGTCCCGTCGGCGCCGGCGATGTCCACGGGCTCGGTCCCGAGCGACTCAAGCTTCGTCACCTCGCGCTCCGGCCCCTTGACCTTGACGCTTTCTGGCACGACCATCATCCCCACGACCCTGTAGCCCTCTTTGGGCTTGCCCACCAGGTCGGGCCTGACCGGCACTCTCTTTGTGGCTGCCTTGGCGAGGGTAACGGTCACCGTAGGGGGATATACGTTCACCACCCTCACGAAGGCGGGCACCCGCACGTCGCCCTTCCGGATATCCAGCCTGTAGGTCCCTTCGGCGAGCCCCTCGAGGTCAACCAGCACCGCCGGGGGCGTGTCGGAGAGGTTCTTGACCACTCTTTCGTGGCCCCTCAGGCCCAGGGAGACGAACGGCACGGTCTCGGACCTGACCACCCATAACCCCTTCGGTATGTTCTCGAACTCAAGCGACGCCTCCACCGAGACGTCGGTGTTGCCCCTGGCGATCACCCACATCCAGAGCGAAAGGGCAAGCGCCACGGCGGCTATCTTAAGCCATATGTTCTTTCTCATGACTTCTCCGCCTTCTTCGCCGTGAACAAGTCGGTGAGCATGTCCCTGAGGGTGCCCATGTCAAGGTGGGTCTCGAGGCGCCCGTTTATCGACATCGATATCTGGCCAGTCTCCTCGGACACTATGATCACCACCGCGTCGGTCTCCTCCGTCAGCCCCAGGGCAGCCCTGTGCCTCGTGCCCAGGGCCTTGCTTATCCGCGTGGTGGGAGCCACGGGGAGGAAGCAGCCGGCGGCCAGGACCCGGTTCCCCCTGATTATAACGGCGCCGTCGTGTATGGGGGAGCTGGGGTGGAAAATGCTCATGAGGAGCTCCTTGG
>JARRNG010000047.1:0-11928 GCA_037385265.1 Nitrospirota bacterium | reverse complement strand
TGAAGTGAAACGCATCAGCCTTAATAGGAACTAAAAAGATCAAAAAAGGGACGATCAAAAGACGGTACAATTTTATTCCTCCAGGTAATTAATTCCGTTTGTACTTCCCAGAATTATAGCAGACTGGGGGTTGTGTGTTACAGGAAGAACTCCACATCATTCTACTGGAATATGTCTATCTATTTTTCTGCGGCAATCGCAGTTTGGCCCCTATTGCATATAGGATGTTTGAAGTAAGACAGAATCCTGCAATGCCAAGCATGATTTCATTCAGGCCAGTAAATGCTGCTAGAAGAAGCCAGTACGGACTATAAATCAAAGCAAGGACAACGCTCGACAATGTAATAGTGCCTGCAATACAAGCAAGTATTCTTTCCAGGTACCATTTGTCAGTTTTTGCCGCATACATTTAAGTTCTCCCTTGAGTCAGACTCCAGCATTTATTTGATCCTAATTATAATTGATGCAATATTCTTTCAGAAAGTAAATGGTAATTGAGTATAATGAAACCGAGCTGTCACCAAACCGTCACCAATTGCCTTGTAAGTCATTGAAAAATAAGGCGAGAAGGTGGGTTCGATTCCCACACGCTCCCACCATTTAAAATCAAGTGCTTATATAACTGAAAAGCTGGTGGTTTGGGCTTGGACGCACTTTTCCGGCTGTATAGTTTTTGTATAGTGGACAATCGGCAACAGGCGCTAATGGACTGGAAAAGAAAAGGTTCCCTAACGTTCCAACCCGTTATAAAAAGGACTAATCGGTGCTATCCGGAAAGGCGGGCTTCTCTCTTGCCCATAAATCGCACTCTGGAGGTCGTGGGTTCGACTCCCATACAGTCCACCATTTAAAATCGAGGGGTTAGCCGACACGGCTAGCCCCTTTTGTTTTTCTCGCTACCTATTGGATTGTAAGGTAGAATAAGTGACCGTGCCGTTGGCGTGACATGTTCCGTCTGTCGCTTTTAAAATGACGGGCTTACAGAACCTGGGGTAAATAGAACTTGACATGAAACGTACCGATCTTAAGGTGATAAGAGTCCTGAAGGAGGATATTTTCGGCGGCATTTCGCTGGTGGAAATAGAAGGGGAGGGAAGGACCGCGGTCTGCAGGCATTACGCCGGGGCAAACCCACTGGTGCGCTTCCTCTCTTATTATCTGGGCCGGAGAGAAGCTGCGGCCCTGAGGAGATTGTCGCCGATAGCGGGCGAAAGGATTCCGGAATTGATCCACTTCGGAAACGGGATATGCGTCCGCAGTTATATCGAGGGCGAGCCCCTGAAAAAGGCCATGGCGGCCGACGAAGGATATTACGGCAGCGCCCTGGACATCTTAGGGAAGATGCACGCCCTCGGCGTCGTCCACAATGACCTGGAGAAGCCCGAGAACTGGCTGGTCACGAAAGATGGCGCAGCGGCGATAATCGACTTCCAGCTGGCCTTTTACTCTAAAAGGAGAGGGATGCTTTTCAGGCTTGCCGCTAGAGAGGATATCCGGCATGCGGTGAAGAATAAGAAGAGGTATTGTGCGTCGGAGCTTTCGGAGGAAGAAAAGGGCATCCTGGAGAACAAGTCCCTTGTCGCCAGGCTTGTCGTCAAGTACTGGAAACCGGTCTACAATTACATTACCAGGGAAGTGCTGAACTACTCGGACCGGAAGCGCTCAAAATACAGCCGTTAATCCGAAGGGGCTCTCAGGCGGACCCGGTCATCCCTTGCTGGCCCTCGCCGCCGAGGATCTCGTTTAGGTAAAAATCGCACTCCACGCAATCCTTGGCCTTATGCTCGTAATTGAGGTGCGGCTCCCCTGCGCAGAGCGTGCCGGCGACCATGTAACAGATTCTGCCCGCCGCGGGGTATGCCGGGCATTGCCGGGCCACCTCCATGCCGCACTGCTTGTACTCCCAGCAGTTTATCGGTCGCTTTTTCGCCATAATTGGCCCCCTTGTTTTCATTTTGGTTGAAAACGCGTGGGTTGTCAATGTGGAATCTCGGTTGTGAATGGGCATGGACCCGGGGCGTAAGGGGCGAGGCAGGAAAATTCAGCCTTTAGGCGCTGTCCGAAAGTCTTGGGGGCGTCCGGAATGCGGCGGTCAGGAGAGGTCGTCCTCGCTTACGATGTCAACGAAGACCCGCGCGAGGTCAGGGTCGAATTGAGTGCCCGCGTTGAGGTTGATCTCCTCCATGGCGAGGTCGAAATCGACCACCGAGGAATGGATGTGGGGAGTGATTACCTTTTCCACTCTCTTATAGGAATCGCTGCTCACCATGGCGTCGAAGGCCTCGGCTATGGCTATTATCCTCGAATCCAGGGGGATGTCCGTTCCCTTCAGGCCCGAGGGGTAGCCCTTGCCGTCGTAGCGCTCGTGGTGGTGGAGCACGATGGGGACCACGTCGGCATAGAAATTTATCGGTCTCAGTATATCCGCCCCCACCTCGGCGTGGGCGTGGTAATCCGTGGGCGACTTCGCCTCCTTCCCGCTTATTCTAATGAAGCCTATGTCGTGGAGCAGGGAGGCCTTGAAGAGCCTTTTTCTTTCCTCCTCGGACATCCCGATGGCTTCGGCCACCTTGAGGGAATACTTCGCCACCCTCTTGGCGTGGCCGCGCTTTCCGGAGATGTTTTCTATGGCCTCGATGAGTATGTTGGTGAGGTGAATCTCGAAGTTCCTTCCGTCCTCGACAAACTGGGTCTTTTCCAGGGAAAGGGCCGCCTGGTCGGCGAAGTACGTGAGAAGGCTCTCGTCCTCTTCGGAGAAGGCGCCATGCTTCCGGCTCACGAGCTCCAGGGCGCCAAGGGAGGAGGAGTTAAGCTTGAGCGGAACGCAAAGGATGGACTTAGTCTCCGCCCCGGCCAGCCTGTCGGCCTCGGGATAGAACCTCGAGTCGCGGGCGGCGTCTTCGATTCTCACCGGGCTTCCCTTCTCCACGGCCCACCCCACTATTCCCTGCGACCTCGTGATGGTGCGTCCCTGGAGCTCGGCGGTGCCCTGCCCCGTGACCACCTTGAAGACCAGGTCGTCACTGCCCGAGGCCAGGAGCAGGGAGCCGGCGTCGGCCCCCGTCATGTCCAGGGCCACGTCCATTATCTTCTTGAGGAGCAGATCGCTGTAGCCGATCTCGTGGACCTGCCGCGTGGTGGTCAGGAGCTTCTGCAGCTTATCGCTGTATTCCTCTATGGCGCGGATTGCCCTCCTGGAGGTTATCTTCGAGGTGAGGAGGCCGGACACGGAGAGAACCACCACGACCACCAGCAGCGTGACGACAGAGTAGGTCGGCACGTAGTCGAGGATGTCGTAGACGAACTTTATTACCAGGAACAGGATTACGGAGGTTATGAGGAGGACCGAGGCGTTGAGCACCCGTATCCAGTACTTGATGAACTCGATGGTCGACGTGTTCCTGGGCTCCTCGGGCTTCATCGCGGCCCCCTCTTGCAGGTAGAGGCCGTGTGAATCACAGCGTACGAGCAACCGCCTCGGGGTTGTCTATCGTTAGGAGTATAATATTCGCCAACACACTTCACGGTAGTATAATAACTGTTTTTCGCACCCCGTGCAAGGAAAAACTGACACCCTCCCCGCCGGAGGGGGTGTCGGGGGCCTGCAGGTGCTTGAAATAGGTCAAGATTACGGCTTGACGCCATGCCCTCCCTGACCTCCGTGGAGCGCCCGGCTTCCCAGCATTATGAGCCCCGACGTTCCCAGGGCCGCCGCCAGGAGGCCCCCGGCCACGGCTATGTTGCCCAGAAGGCCGGGCCTCAGGAGAATCACGAGGGCCAGGTAAAACATCATTACTCCGGATACCAGCTTCAGCGCCTGCCCCTGGTGCTCGCTCAGCTTCCTCGAGCCGAGGGTGACGGTGAAGACGAGCACTATGGCGGCCAGCGGCACTACGTAAACGACGTTATATAGGACAAGGTAGAGGTAGTAAGTGGAGGAAGGCAGGTTGTGGAGCGTGAGCACCCGGGTAAAGACCATTGGGAAGCCCGCCGTGCAGAGAAGCTCGTAGGCGTTGGCCGCCACCGCCAGCACCACCGTTCCTATTATTATGGAGAGCAGCGATGATGTCTTAAGGAGCCTCCTCATGCGTTCGAAGAGCCTGGGCTTCGCTGAGTCGGGGATGCCCAGGGATATGCCGTGCCTGAAATAGAAGTAGTCCTTTATGTTTATCACCGCCACCGCGAGGGCCACCAGTCCGGCCGCGACGGTTATCGCCTTAAGCTCCCCAGTCAGGAGGAACACGTTCAGCCACGCGGCCATGAAGAGGAAATAGATGAGCCCCGAAAAGAAGACGAAGATGCCGCCCACGAGGAGCATCCTGCCCCTGGAGTGCACATGCACGAGCATGCTGAGGAGCGTCAGCAGCACGAAGAAGGCGCAGGGGTTGAAGCCGTCGAGGGCGGCGATGCTCACCGTGAGGACTGGAAGGGCCATGCCGGAGGCGTCCACGGAGCCCACGAGCGGGATGTCCACGTTGACCGCCGCCTCCCCCGGCACAGGCGCCTCGGCAGCGGGGGGTTCCGCCTCGGCCTTCTCCTCTTTCATGCGGGCCGACGCTGTCTCAGTATTCTCCTTTTTTTCCACGGGAGCTGCCGCCGCCTCGGCCCTCTCCTCCTTGGTGGGCGGGGCCTCCTCTTCCGGAGGGGCCAATTCATCTTCCTCCGCGCAGTGGACGTCGTCGGGGCAGACCCCTTCCTCCTCCAGGGGCTTCCCCTCGCCAAGAAGAAGGTCCTCCGGGGGGCCGGGTTCAAGGAGCCCCGTACCTCGGCCGAGTTTTTCGGCCGGGTCTATGCATCCGGCCTGGGAGCAGTGCCTGACCATCGCCTCTATCAGGGCGCCCGTCGTCGCCTCGCTCTGAAACCCCACGACGGGCTCGAACTCCCCGACAAACGTGGCCGGCACGCCCGAGGCCTTAATCCCGTAGGCCCCGGACATCCTGACGAAGAGCCTCGCCTCTTCCGGCTCTTCCGTGACCCGGTGGGCGATGATCTCGAGTTCGGGGTATTTTTTCTGGAGCTTTTCGAGGAAGGCCTTTTCGGCCCGGCAGTGGGGGCAGTCAGGGCTCATGAAGAAATGCATCTTCACCGGCCTCCCGGCAAGGGCGGGGGAGGGGAAAAGCCAGAGCGCCAGGAGCCCGAGACAGACAAGCCATAGGAGCCTTTTTGGAGCAGGGTTCCGAGAAGGTGCCATCAACTCATAGTATAGCCGAATATTCCGGCCGCCGATATGGCGATTTCAGCCGCGGCGGGGTGTCCAGGGATTTACACGGGCTATATGCATATTTTCGCAGACGCGGCTTCGTAGGCCGTAGGACCGTGCGGTCACTCCTCGTAGGCCCTGGCCCCCTCCGCCAGTATCAGGGTCATGTCCCCGGCCGTGGAGACCATCGGGTACTGTATGGAGGGCCTGCCTCTCAACAGGTTGTATCCGGCGTCTTTGGAGTACTGCGCCTCCAGGGGAGGGGATATCTCCACGTTCCTTCCGTACTGGGCGAATCTCGCGATTATGTTTCCGCAGACGATGTTCACGAATTCCTTGACCGCGTCGGCCACAATCTCGCCGGGCTCGTTCATGGCGTTTGAGCCCAGGATGCTCGAGGCTATGACCTCGGAGGCTTCGAGGGAGCACGAGAATATGTAGTCGTAGCCCGGGTCGCCCTCGAGGCTCACGGCTATGACGGCGAAATTCCTCCCTGGTTCCTCGGCGGTGACTGTGCCCGTTCCCACCTTGGCCTTTATCCTCGATATGCGGAAGAGCATCTTCCGCGTGAGGCCGACCATGTCGCTGACCGCCTGGGGGTTTCCCACGCCCCCGGGGACGGCTATCTCGCCGGTGAGGTAGCGGGCCTGGTCGTCCTTGAAGTCCTTGAGGTTCCTCATGAGGTCGTTCGTGGAGAGGAAGCCCTTCCTGACCATTATCGCCCCGATGTAGTAGTGGTCGTTCTTCTGTCGCGTGAGGATCTCGTTAATCTGTTCCTGGGAGAGGAGGCCCGCCTTGAGGGCTATCTCGCCAAAGAGGGCGTCCGTCGTCTTCTGCTCGGCGTTTATCCTGGTGGCCTGGTCCTTGGTGAGGTACCCCTTTGAGACGGCGTAGTCCCCGAACATCAGGTTGGCGGACTCCTGGAAATCCACGGCCTCGACCAGCTGCTCCGGCGTTATCACTCCGCGTTCGAGCAGGTACTGGCCGAAGAACTTGATGCTCATGCCTTAGAGCCCGCTCAGTGTCTCTACGACCTTGGCAGAGTCAAAGGGCTTTGAAAGCACGCTCTTGGCCCCGAACCTAAGGGCCTCCGCCGTCTTGTCGCCCACGCCCGCCGCGGAGGATATGACGACCACCTTGGCGTCCCTGTCGAGGCTCATGAGGGTCCTTATGGCCTGAAGGCCGTCCATCTGGGGCATCACTATGTCCATGCACACGATGTCGGGCCTGAGTTCCGTGTACAGCTTAAGCCCCTCGATGCCGTTGCTCGCGTGGCCGACTATTTCGAACGCCCCGGCGCTTTCGAGGATATTCCCAAGCTGCCTGGCCACGGCGGCGCTGTCGTCCACGATGAGGACTCTCTTCTTGTCCATTAGGGCCCCCTCCCCGCTGCAAGAGTCGACTTATTATAATACAGCCGTGGCGTAGTTTTCTCCGGGCCTCCACGCCCGAAACGGGCATGACGTGCTCTCTGAATGCTTCTTTTTGCCGCCCGGAGCGCGGGCTCCGCGCCATTGATATTTCCGCCCCGTAATACTACTATATTACTGTTTTGACGGCGGTTGCGGACAACATCGAGGCGGTGAGCCGAAGGATAGCCCTCGCCGCCGGCAGGGCTGGGCGGGAGCCCGCCTCCGTAAGGCTCGTCGCCGTGTCGAAGACGGTGGGCGCCGGGGCCGTGAGGGAGGCCTACGACGCCGGCCTCAGAATCTTCGGGGAGAGCAGGGTGCAGGAGGCCCTCGAAAAGGCCGGCGAGCTCCGGGGCCTGGACGTGGAGTGGCACATGATAGGGCATCTCCAGAAGAACAAGGCCAGGGCCGCGGTGGGGCTCTTCGAAGTCATGCATTCGGTGGACTCCGCCGAGCTCATGGAGGTCGTGGACAGGAACGCCGGCAAGTTGGGAAAAGTGCAGAGGATACTGATACAGCTTAAGCTGGCCCCCGAGGACGTGGCCAAGCACGGCGCCGGCGAAGGCGAACTGGGTGAGCTTCTCAGGCGGGGGGAGCGCCTTGATAACGTAAGGATAGAGGGGCTCATGACCATTCCCCCCCTCTATGGCGACCCCGAGAGGGCGAGGCCCCTGTACCGGAGGCTCCGGGAGCTGGCCGCCGGGCACGGCCTCAGGGAGCTCTCTATGGGAATGACCGGCGATTTCGAGATCGCCGTCGAGGAAGGGGCCACGATGGTCAGGGTGGGATCGGCTATATTCGGGGAGAGGGAATATTGATTGGATTCGTAGGCGGCGGAAACATGGCCGAGGCCCTCATAAAGGGCATGGCCGAAGGCGGCATGAGGGACATCGTGGTCTCCGACCCCAGCGGCGAGAGGAGGGCCCACCTTGGAAAGAGGTACGGGGTGCGAGCCACCGCCGACAACGCCGAGGCCGTGAGGGGCTCCGAGGTGGTGGTGCTGGCGGTGAAGCCCCAGCAGATGGAGGAGGTCCTCAAGGAGATAGCCCCGGAGGTCACCGCGGAGCAGACCGTGGTGTCGATAGCCGCGGGGATAACCCTCAAGTTCATCCAGGATAGGCTGAAGTCCGACAGGGTCATCCGGGCCAAGCCCAACATGGCCGCCCGGGTGGGCGAGGGCATGACGGCCCTTGCCCTTTGCGAGTGCTTCACCGGGCGGGCCGTGAACCTGGTGAGGGAGATGTTCATGGCCTCGGGCCGGGTCGTGGTTCTTCCGGAGAAGCACATAGACGCGGTGACCGCCCTTTCGGGGAGCGGTCCGGCCTTCGTGGCGCTTTTCGCGGCCGCCCTGGCGGAGGCGGGCGAGAGGGCCGGCCTCTCGCGCGACGACGCCCTGGCTCTGGCCGTCCAGACCCTCAGGGGCACGGCCGGGCTCCTGGACGAGGGCCTCGACCCCCGGGAGCTCATCGAGAAGGTGCGCTCGCCGGGAGGCACCACGGCCGAGGGCCTAAAGGTGTTCGAGCAGCGGGGGCTCGAGGAGATTGTTATCGAGGCCCTGGAGGCCGCGAGACGCCGGGCCGGGGAGCTTTCGCGGTAAGAATATTGGTTTGGCAAATGTTATTATAGCTACTACCAAAGTGGCGGTAGCGAGGAGGCGGGATGTTTGTCTTGGGGAATTTTCTGGTGGCCGTTACGGTAATCCTTAATTACGGGCTCACCATCTATATGTGGATAATAATAATCAACGCCCTGCTTTCGTGGGTGACTCCCGACCCTTACAACGCCATAGTGAGGTTCTTCTACAGGGCGAGCGAGCCCGTGCTGAGGCCCATCAGGAGGACCATAGGTGTGGGCTTGGGCATCGACATCTCCCCCCTCATAGCTATCCTCGGCATTTGGTTCATAAAGCTGTTCCTTGTGCAGTCACTGAGGGACATAGCTCTCAGGCTTAGATAAGAAAGGAGTTGGCGCAATGCGAATAACGCCTCTTGACATCCAGCAGAAACAGTTCCCCATCAAGTTCAGGGGCTTCGACGTGGAGGAGGTCTATGCTTTCCTCGAGGTCGTCAGGGAGGAGATGGAGGAGCTCCTCAGGGAAAACGCCGCGATGAAGGAGCAGGTCCGCAGGACCGAGGGCCAGGTCAAGGAGTTCAGGGACATGGAGTCCACGATGCGCGAGACCCTGATAACCGCCCAGCAGATGGTGGAGGAGTACAAGCACAACGCCAGGAAAGAGGCGGAGCTTCTGGTCAAGGACGCGGAGCTGAGAGCCGAAGAGGTGGTCAAGGACGCCCAGGAAAAGGTGGTCAAGATACACGAGGACATAGTGGACCTCAAGGGCATCAGGAGGCATTTCAAGGAAGAGGTGAGGAGGCTCATCGAGTCGCATCTGAAGATGCTGGAGTTCGACACCGAGCGGGAGGGCGAAGAGCCCGGTGAAATACAGCGCGGTTAAGGGGGTCCAGGACGTCTTTCCGCCCGACGTCTACCTCTGGCAAAGGGTCGAGGCGGTGGCGGCACAAGTATACGGGGCCTTCGGTTTCCAGGAGATGAGGCCACCCATCATGGAATTCACCGACGTCTTCGTAAGGAGCATAGGGGAGACCTCGGATATCGTCGAAAAGGAGATGTACACCTTCGACGACAAGGGCGGCAGGTCGATAACCCTGAGGCCCGAGGGCACCGCGCCCATAGTCAGGAGCTACGTCCAGAACCACCTCTACAACCGCCCCGCCCCCCAGAAGTTCCGCTACGGCGGGCCCATGTTCCGCTACGAGCGGCCCCAGCGCGGGAGGCTGAGGCAGTTCTACCAGCTCGGCGCCGAGGCCTTCGGCGACGCCGGCCCGGAAATAGACGCCGAGGTCATATCGATGCTCAGGCACTTCTTCGGGCGACTGGGGCTGGGCTCCCTCTCGTTCGAGATTAATTCCATAGGAGACAGCCGGTGCAGGCCAGCGTACAAGGACGCCCTCAAGGGATTCTTCGCTGGCAAGGCCGGTTCCCTCTGCCCGGACTGCGTGAGGCGCCTGGAGGTCAATCCTCTCCGGATACTGGACTGCAAGGTGCCGGGCTGCATCGAGCTCCGCAAGGACGCCCCCGTGGTGGGCGACTATCTCTGCGTGGAGTGCCGCGAACACTTCGCGAAGCTGAAGGGCCTCCTCGACCTTATCGAGGTGCCCTATGTCGTCAATCCCTCGATGGTCAGGGGCCTCGACTATTACACCAGGACGACCTTCGAGGTGACTTCCCGGGCCCTGGGCGCCCAGAACGCTGTGGCCGCCGGGGGCCGCTACGACGGGCTGGTGCGGGAGGTCGGTGGCCCCGACACTCCGGCCATAGGGTTCGCCCTCGGCATGGAGAGGCTGGTGGAGCTTCTACGCGAGAAGGCCCCGCCGGCGCCGGCGCCGCGGGTATTCATAGCCAACCTCGGCAGCGACGCCGTCCGGAGGGCCCAGGTCATCGCCGACCGCCTCAGGGCCGACGGGGTCTGGGCCGAGACGGGCGCGCCCGGAAGCTCCCTGAGGGGCCAGGTGAAGCGGGCCGACAAGCTCGGGGCGGAGTACGTCCTGTTCCTGGGCGAAGAGGAGCTCGGCTCCGGCCGGGCCGGATGGAAGCGCCTCGCCGACGGCGCCGAGGGGCAGGTGGCCCTGTCTGAAGTGGAGGACTTCTTCCGGGGAGGCTGAGTCAATGAGCTCCGAGGCCGACCATATAAAAGGCGCCGCCCCGGGTCTCGGCATCACTCTGACCGTGGCGCTCATATCCTACCTGGTATCCTCCCTGCATCCTTCCTTCGACGCCCTCGTGATATCCGTTATATTCGGGATGCTGGTGGCCAATATGCTCGACGACAGGACCCTCATCCAGAGCGGCATAGACCTGGCCCTCAGGATCTTCCTGCCTATAGGCATAGCTCTCTACGGCTTGCAGCTCCGGGTCACGGCCGTGGAGGCTCGGCTCCTGCCGGGGGCCCTCGTCGTCTTCGCCGTGATGTTTGCGGTGTGCTATTTCATCTGCCGGGGAGTGGGGCTCGAAAGGCCGCTCAGCGTGCTTCTCAGCACCGGGATGTCCGTCTGCGGATCACCGGCCATAGTGGTGATGTCTTCCGTGCTGGTAGCCAGGAAGGAGGACATCTCGCTTTCGGTGATCTCGGTCATTATGGCCGGGCTTGTCGGCATGATAATCTTCAGCACCGTGCCGGACATGATGGGGATGGATGCACAGAAGTTCGCTTTCCTCTCGGGGACCACCCTGCCGATGTTCGGACAGGTGAAGGTGGCGGCCCTGGCCATGGGCGGAGAATCCCTCGAAATGGCTTTGAGGTACAAGCTGGCGAGGGCGTCGGCCCTCGTCCTGGTGTCCGGCGTCGGGCTCGTGGCTCTGGGCAGGAAGAACGGCAGCTTCCGCGTGCCCTGGTTCATGGCCGCCTTTTTCGCCTTCGCCCTCCTGGTGAACGTTTCGGAGGTGGCGGCGGCCTTCGGGGCGGCCACTAGTTCCGCCAGCGGCTTTTTCCTCTCCGTCGCCCTTGCCGCCGTGGGGCTTTCGATAAACCTCGATTCCATGGCCGACAGGGGCTGGGGGCCCCTGGTGTCGGTGCTGCTGGCGTGGGTCATAATCGTTCTCACGGCCTACCTCGCCCTGAACGTCATTCCCTGGTTACCCTGGTGACGAGCAAGCTTCCCTATAAGTTTCTGATGCTCCTCCTGGTCTTCGCCCTTCTGCTCCTGGTTCCCTATTGGCTCGTCACGTACCACAACTTCACCATGATGGTGAAGGACATGGAGGCGGTGGCTCCCCTCACCGCCGCGCAGAGGGCGGTGCACGAAGGGCGCCTCAACGAGCTCATAGACGACCTGATCTCCCTCGGCTTCTACGTCTTCGTGGTCGCTTTTGTCCTTTCGCTCTTTTCTTCGCGGAAGTTCCTTCTGCCGCTTTTGAAGCTTCACTCTGCGGCCCAGTCCATCAAGGCGGGAGACCTGGACGTGCGGCTCGATGTCCGTCCAGGCGACGAGATGGCCGAGGTGTTGAAGTCCTTCAACGAGATGGCCGAGGCCCTCAAGGAAAATAAAGACGAGCTCGTGAGGAAGGACACATACTTAAGCGCCATGCGAGACCCTATCTGGGTAGCCAACCAGGACAATGTCGTCATCGACACTAACGCGGCCTTCTGCGACCTCTTCGGCTACGAGAGGGAGGAGGTCGTAGGCTCGCCGATCTTCGACTTCCTGGACGAGGACTCCGACAGGGTGATGAGGCACCAGCTCAGGGAGAGGGCCCAGGGGGATGTTTTCACCTGCGAGGTCTCCTTCATATCCAGGAAGG
>JARRNG010000046.1:0-30273 GCA_037385265.1 Nitrospirota bacterium | reverse complement strand
CCGTCTCCCCTCTTTCAGCATCGCCAGGAACTCTTCCGCCGTCACCGCGGGGCTGAATAGATAGCCCTGCATCTCCCGGCACCCGGCCATGCGCAGGAATTCCATCTGCTCCTTCGTCTCGACCCCCTCGGCGATGACGTTAAGCCCCAGCGCCCCGGCCATGGTGATGATGGCCCGGGCGAGCTCCGCCGCGCAGGAGTCGTGCATCATGTCGGAGACGAAGGACCTGTCGAGTTTCACCGTGCTTATGGGGAACCGCTTGAGCGTGTCCAGCGCCGAAAAGCCCGTGCCGAAGTCGTCGAGTCCTATGCGCACTCCCCTTGCCGCGAGTTCGTGGAGCATCTCCTTCATCCGTCCGTTGCTTTCAACGGCCATGCTCTCGGTTATTTCGAGCTCCAGCCTGTCCGGGGAGAGCCTGTTCCGCCTGAGGGTCCCCTCGATGAAGCGGAGGAGGTTATCCTGCCTGAACTGCCGCACCGACATGTTCACCGCCACCCTCATATTCCCGTGTCCCGCCGCCCTCCAGAGGGTGTTCTGGCGGCAGGCGGTCTTCATCATCCACTTTCCCATGGATTCTATATGACCGGTCTCCTCGGCCAGGGGTATGAATTTCACCGGGCTGATCGGCCCCCTGGTGGGGTGGTGCCACCGCATCAGGGCCTCGGCCCCCACGATTCTTCCGCTTTCAAGCGACACTATGGGCTGGAAGTGGGCCTCCAGTTCCCGCCTCTCCATGGCCCGCCGGATGTCAGCCTCCAGGGCCATGGTCTCCACCATCTCGTTGTGCATGGCCTTGTCGAAGACGGCGAAGCGGGCTTTGCCCGAAGCCTTGGCCCGGTACATCGCCGTATCGGCGTCGCGCAGGATGTCCTGGGGGTTTTCGCAGTGCGTCTGCGAAAAAGCGATGCCGATGCTCACGCTGGAGAAGACCTCGCGCCCGCCCAGGAGGAAGGGCCTCGACAGGACTTCCTGCATCCTCTCGGCGACCCTGGCGGCGGACTTGGCGCTTAAGTTTTCCAGAAGCAGGGCGAATTCGTCTCCTCCCAGGCGGGCAACCGTGTCTACCGCCCGCGTGTGCTTCTTGAGCCTCTCCGCCACGGCGCAGAGCATCGTGTCGCTGGCGGCGTGGCCGAGGCTGTCGTTTATGATCTTGAACCTGTCCAGGTCCAGGTAGAGGAGCGAGAACCGGTAGTCTTCCTCGCGGGCGAGACGCGCAAAGGCGTGATGAAGTTTCTCCAACATGAAGCCGCCTGCCATGACGGCCCCCGGATGCCAGGCAATCCAGTTCGACTC
Organism: Nitrospirota bacterium; assembly: GCA_037385265.1. Classification (GTDB taxonomy): domain Bacteria; phylum Nitrospirota; class Thermodesulfovibrionia; order Thermodesulfovibrionales; family JdFR-86; genus JARRNG01. The sequence continues at coordinate 28,980 of JARRNG010000046.1, read as the reverse complement.
GCATAGATCGCAGGGCTTGAAGATGACGAGCCATTGCCTGTTGGCGACCTGGATGGTCTCGGAATAATGTATTCCGGTTTCCAGCTTCTCAATGGAGGGGGCAGCCTCTTCGTCTTCCTCTTCTTCGGCGGCGACCTTGGGGCAGTTTAAGTGCAGGAAGCTGCTGCCAGCGGGAGCGCTGCCATCGAATACGTACGTCTTTATTCCGTGATTCTCCAGGTAGGACAGGGAGAGGTCCACTAGGTCGCCGATCCTGATGACCCCGAGGGCAAAGCCCTCCAGTCTGGCAGGGCTCTTGTCAGGTGCCCCGGAGGGCTGGTGTTTCTTGTATACCGGCCTGAATATCAGAAAACCGAATTGCTCCCCCCGTCTCCTGGACGAGCCTTATGCGGGCCGTAGCCGTTGTCTGGCCCGACTCCCTGGCGAGGTCCAGGGCCTCGAGGCGGGTTTCGTTCGAGGCGAGGTCGAAGCCCACGGCGGCCTCGTTGCCTTCGTAGGGCTCCACGTAGTAAACAGGGAAATACTCGTCGCGTCGGCCGGCCTCAACCATAGTACCCTGTTTTTCGCGCTCGGTGAAGCTGAAACCGTCGAAGCCGTCCTTGCGCGCCCGTTCCTCATAGAGCGCCCTTTCCGCATCCGGGACCCTGGGGATCCACTCGAGGGCCTGTATATAGGGAGAATCCTGGAGCATTTTCCTCGCGAATATCCTGAATTCTTCCCGTTTCACCACTTCCGAAGAGTCAAAAAACGACCCGAGGGCGTCGACAGCATGGATGTTAAGCTCTATGCTCCTCCTTATGGCGGACACCTTGTCCCGCGACAGTTGTTCGAACTCTGCTATGAAATGCCTGTCCTCCCACTCCCCGACCTCCTTGGATATGGCCACAGTAAGGACAAGTCCGATTAGGGCGATTACGATGGCCAGCCTGTACCGTCTGATTGGCGGTGTCATATCAATAATCACCGAACCACTTTTATGAGATGCCTGCTTGAGGCGGAGATAGCTCCGCCTTCCTTAAGTATATATTATTAAAGTAGTATAAACGCAACCCAGAATAGCGCTATGGCCGCAACGCCCCGAAGAGACTGGGAATTTTTAATCCGGGAAGATGGAAGCTCCGGCAGGGCTAAAACCGCTACCGGGAGACGGGAAGGAGGAGGCTTTCCAGGGCGGTCCGGCCTGCGTCGCAAAGGAATTCCAGCTTCTCGTACCGGGAGTAGTCCTCGCGCCGCCACCTGAGGGGCAGGTCCACTATCATGCCGGGCGTCCTTATGGAGCAGAGGGCGCTGAGGGCCATCTTGAGGACCGTCCTCTGCTGCGGGACGTTGAAGGGCTCGCCCAGGGGGTGGCCGAAGGGCCACCTGAGGAAGACGCTTCTTGGGGGCCTGACCTTCTCGGTGTACTCCCTGACAATGGATATCCCCACGGTGGGGATGCCGGCCTTTTCGATTTCCCGCTGGACCAGTCCGACTGACTGGTTGCAGATGCCTCAACCCGGGGTAAGTATCACAACGTCCACGCCCGCGCCCTTGAGTATCCCCGCCGCCTCGGGCGCGGTCCTCTCGGTGAGCGTCCGGACGTGCCTCCCCACGATGTGGCCCATGAAGCCGATGTGGACGTCCGAGACGCCGCCGATAATGCCCTGGGCTGCCAGCTCCCGGAGGCGCTCTATGGGGAAGACGACGTTTATGTCCCTGTCGGCGTCGGCGTGGTCATAGTAGTCGTGGGTTATAGTGAGCGTCTCAAGGGGCCTGGCCGCATCTATCACCCTGAAAGAGGGGTCACCGTCGCCGTCGGCCATGTCGAAGGGCTCCTGGTTGCGGTGGTGAACGCCGGCCGTGGTCACGAGGGCGACCCTGCACTGTGAGAGGGGCTTCGAAAGCGGAGCCCAGGGGATTTCGCCCTCCGTGCCGGAAGGCTTAAAGGACCTGATCAGGAGGCCCGACAGCGCGGAACTCCTTGCCGCCGCCCTGGCGATGGCCCTGTTTTTGACCCTCCCGAAGTAATTTCTGTCCATGCATAAATCTTAATAAATATGTTTGAAGAGATTATGAATTGACTTGGAGTTGCGCGGCCCCCCGGCGGCTACTGAGCCTTAGACCTGGAACGGCCTTACGGAGGTGCCTAATGCGCTGCCGTTAAAGGATTTTCTGTATGGCCTCGGCCAGCCTGCGCTTGGCGGAGGCGAGGTCGCCCTCTATGGTGCATCCGGCGGCGTTCTTGTGCCCCCCGCCGCCGAAGCGCTCGGCCACCTGGGCCACGTTGTGCTCGCCCTTGGAGCGGAGGCTAACCTTCCATCCTCCGCCGGGGAGCTCCCGGAGGAAGGCCGAGACCTTGGCGTCCCTTATCATCCGGGAGAAGTTCGAAAACTCCTCGGTATCGGACACGGAGGTGCCGGTCTGGCGGAACATCTCCTGGGTGGCCACCGTGATGGCCATGCCGTCCCGGAGCTGCAGGGTGCCGAGGGTGTGGCAAAGGAGCTTGAAGCGCGGGGTCGACCAGCTCTCGTAAATGCCCTCGGCCACCTCGCCCGGCTTGGCCCCCGCCTCGGCCAGCTCGGCCGCGGCCCTCAGGACCTCGGGGGTGGTGTTGTTGTAGCGGAAGGTGCCGGTGTCCACCGCTATGGCGGCGTAGAGGTTGACGGCCATGGCCGCAGTGATCTCCGAGCCCAGGGCCTTCAGGAGCTCAAACACCATGAGGCCCGTGGCCGGGGCCTGGGGCTCTATCCACCTTACGTCCCCGAAGTCGCTTTCCGTCTCGTGGTGGTCGATGACTATGGAGTCCTTGAAGGGGCGGCCGTCGACCGCGGCCCTCTCGGGCTTGTTGCAGTCGAGAAGAAGAAGAGTGCGGCCCGCGGTTTCCGACGGAAGCTCCCTGTGTATTTTATGGCAGCCGGGCAGGAACCCGTAGAAATCGGGCACGCCGTCGCGGTTGAAGAGATAGGCGGCCTTTCCCATGGCCTCCAGGGCCAGGGCCAGGGCTATCTGCGAGCCCAGGGCGTCGCCCTCGGGGTTTATGTGAGTGGCCAGCACGAAGTCGTTCTTCTCCCGCAGGGCCTCCACCACCTCCCCGGGGACCCTCACGGCTCCTTCCTCATCTTCCTGAAAAGCTTCTCCATCTTTTCGCCGTAACGGCTGGTCTCGTCGAAGCGGAACTCCAGGGCCGGGATGGTCTTCATCCTGAGGCGCTTCTTGAGTTCCGAGCGGATGAAGCCCTTTGCGGAGTCCAGCACCTCCATGGCGCTCTCCCTGTCCTCGTCCTTGAGGGTGCTGACGTAGACCCGGGCGAGCTTGAGGTCATCTGCGACCTCCACGTCCGTGACGGTGAGGAAGCCCATGCGGGGATCCTTCACCCTGTTAAGGACGATGTCCGAGACTTCCTCCTTCAGGAGGTGTCCCACCCTCTGGGACCGCTTGTAGGGGAGCATAGGTTTCCGGTATCAGAGCTTGGCGGCGACCTTTTCCATCACGAAGTTCTCGAGGATGTCGCCCACCTTTATGTCGTTGAAGTTCTCGATGGTGATTCCGCACTCGTAGCCGCTCTGGACTTCCTTGGCGTCTTCCTTGAAGCGCTTCAGCGAGCCGATCCTCCCTTCGTAGACGACGATGTTGTCCCGTATCACCCTGATGCCGTCGCTGTTGCGGCTGATGATGCCGTCGGTGACGTAGCTTCCGGCGATGGTGCCGACCCTGGAGACCTGGAACGTCTCCCTCACCTCGGCCCTGCCAATGACGCGCTCCCTGATGGTGGGCTCGAGCATCCCCTCGAGGGCCTTCTTTACGTCCTCGATGGCCTCGTAGATGACGTTGTAGAGCCTGATGTCTATGCCCTCGCGCTCGGCGGCCTGCGAGGCCTTGACGTCGGGCCGCACGTTGAAGCCGATTATAATGGCGTCGGAGGCGGCGGCGAGCATCACGTCGGACTCGTTTATTCCGCCGACGGCCGAGTGGATGACGTTTATCTTGACCTCGGGATGGGTGATGTTCTTTAGGGCGTCGTTTATGGCCTCAATGGAGCCGTGGACGTCGCCCTTGATGATTAAGTTGAGGTCCTTGATCTCGCCTTCCTTGATCTTCTTGTAGACCTCGTCGAGGCTTAGCTTGCCCATCTTCGCCGCCTCGCGGCTCCTTAGCTTCTGGAGCCTGGCCAGGGCGACCTGGCGGGCCTTCTTTTCGTCCTCCACCACGGCGAAGGTGTCGCCGGAGCTTGGGACGTCGCCGAAGCCCACGACCTCGGCGGGCGTGGAGGGGCCGGCCTCCTCGATGCGCTTGCCTGCATCGTTGGTTAGGGCCCTGACCTTGCCGTAGTTTACGCCCGAGAGGAAGGCGTCGCCGACCCTGAGGGTGCCCGACTGCACGAGCACCGTGGCCACCGGGCCCTTGCCCTTGTCGAGCCGGGCCTCGATTATGACCCCCTTGGCGGGCTTGTCGGGGTTGGCCTTGAGCTCCATCACCTCGGCCTGAAGCGCTATCATCTCCAGCAGGTTCTCTATGCCGATGCGCTGCTTGGCCGATATCTCCGCGAATATGTTGCTGCCTCCCCAATCCTCGGGTATGATGCCGTACTCGGAGAGCTCGTTTCTTACCCGGCCGGGGTCGGCCTCGGGCTTGTCTATCTTGTTCACGGCCACTATTATGGGAACGCCCGCAGCCTTGGCATGGTCTATCGCCTCCACTGTCTGGGGCTTTACGCCGTCGTCCGCCGCCACCACGAGCACCACGATGTCGGTGGCCTTGGCGCCCCTGGCCCTGAGGGCGGTGAAGGCCTCGTGGCCCGGGGTGTCGAGGAAGGCGATCTCCTTGCCCTTCACGGATACCTTGTAGGCTCCGATGTGCTGGGTGATGCCTCCGGCCTCGGTCTCTATCACGCGGGTCTCCCTTATGGCGTCGAGGAGCGAGGTCTTGCCGTGGTCCACGTGCCCCATGACCGTGACTATTGGGGGGCGGAGCACGAGCTTCGAGGCGTCCTCGGGAGCCTCCTCCATGGCCGTGACGTCCTCGACGGGGGCGGCCTCTACCTTCATGCCCATGGAGTCGGCCACGAGTAGGGCGGCGTCGATGTCCACGGGCTGGTTGATGTTGGGCATGTAGCCCAGCTCCATGAACTTCTTGATGATGTCCGGCGTCTTAACGCCCATGAGGTCGGCGAACTCCTTGACCGTGAGCCCCTCGTGTATCTTCAGGGACTTCTTCCTGGGCGCCGTTCCCGTGGGCTGCGGCTTCGCGGCGGCATGGACGGGGCCCGCCTTCCCCCTGCCGGACTTTCTCTGGGTAGGGTGGAACTTCTTGCTCTCTATCTTCCTGATGGCCTGGAAGGCCTTCTGCATGCCGGGCTTGGCGCGGAACTTCTCCATCTTCTCGGCCTCCAGGGTCTTTTTGAACCTGTCCGGTACCTTGAGCTCCTCTTCCTCCTCCGGGGCCGCGGGCGCTTCCTTCTTCTCCAGGATTTCGCCGATGGTGGTCTTGCCGTGCCTCTTCTTGGGCCAGGGCTTCGCCCACTTCTCGCCCTTCCGGGCGGGCTTCCTCTCGGCCGCGGGAGCGGGTCTTGCCCCGGGTTTCGGAGCGGGTCTTGCCCCGGGTTTCGGAGCGGGTCTTGCCCCGGGCCTGGGAGCGGGTCTTGCCCCGGGCTTGGGAGCGGGCCTTGCCCCGGGCCTGGGAGCGGGCTTTGCCCCGGGCCTGGGAGCGGGCTTTGTCGGGGGCTTCGGCGCGGCCCTGGGAGCTGGGGCTTCCTTCTTGGCCTTGACGGGTGCCTTCTTGGCAGGCTTGGCCTCGGGCTTTCCGGCAGCCTTCTTTTCTGGAGCGGCCTTCTCGAAGGCCTTCGCCGCCCGCGCCGCGGTCTCCTCGTCGAGGCTTGAGGAATGCGTCTTGCCCTTTATGCCGAGCTTCTCGAGCTCGGCGATGATCTCCTTGTTGGAGACGCCCAGCTCCTTGGCGAGCTCGTATATTCTCTTTTTAGCCATATTAAGTGCTTTGTTTCCTCCTGAGCGAGACTTGTAGCCGCTTATCATAAAATGGTATCATAAAAAACGTTTCTAAATCAATTAAGTTACTTAAGGAGGCACAGTGGCTACCTGCAGGGTTTGCGGAAAGGGAAAGAGCGTGGGCAACAACGTGAGCCATGCCAACAACAGGACCAAGAGGCAGATTTACCCCAACATCCAGAGGATGAAGGTCGTTCTGGATGGAAGGACCCAGAGGACCTACGTCTGCACCCGGTGCCTCCGTTCGGGGCTCGTGCAAAAGGCGGTCTGAGGCCGTGGAAAGGGCCGGCTCGGCGTTAGGCCCTCTCGTCAAGGACCTGGGCCTCGAGGACGCCCTGAGGCTGTATCGCATAAAGGAGGCGTGGAAGGAGGCCTTGGGCGAGCCCCTGGCGCTCCACACCGCGCCGACCTCGCTAAAGCGCGGCCTCCTCCATGTCAACGCCGACACACCCGCCTGGCTCCAGCAGGCCGGCTACTTCAGGGAGAAGATAGTCGAGAGACTCCGGCGCTTCGAAGTGAGCGACATCAGGATGAAGCTCGGCAGGGTGTCGCCCGAAAGACCCCGCCGGAGGGCCCGGGAAGAAGTCCCCTTCGCGGAACCAGACCCGGCCTTTATAGAAAGTCTCCTGTCGCCCATCCATGACGAGGAACTCAGGGAAGGCGTCCGCCGCGCGGCCAGAAAGGGACTCGGCCGCAAGAGAAAAAGCCGCTCCTGAGCACCCGCCCGCTCCATGTAATGAACTTCACTGCAGATTCACATTTTTCCTGTAGACTATATAATTGACAATAGAGAGAAAAGTCTCCGTCTGGAGGGATTATCATGTTCAAGAGTTTAATAGCGATTCTCATCGCTGGATTGGCGGTAATGGCTATGCAGACCAACGCTTCTGCCGAGACGAAGTACGAAGAGGCCATTTTTGCGGGCGGGTGCTTCTGGTGCATGGAGCCACCCTTTGAAAAGCTCGACGGCGTGAAGGAGGTCATCTCGGGCTACACCGGGGGCCACAAGGAAAACCCCACATACAAGGAGGTCTCCGCCGGCGGCACGGGCCACGTGGAGGCCGTAAAGGTGATATACGACCCCTCGAAGGTTTCCTACGAAACCCTCCTGCAGGTGTTCTGGAGGCAGGTCGACCCCACCGACGCCGGGGGCCAGTTCGTCGACCGGGGCTCCCAGTACCGTTCTGCCATCTTCTACCTGAACGATAAGCAGAAGGCCCTGGCAGAACAGTCGAAGGCAGAGCTGGCGAAGTCCGGCAGGTTCGACAAGCCCATCGTGACCGAGATACTCCCCGCTGGGAAGTTCTACGAGGCCGAGGACTACCACCAGGACTACTACAAGAAAAACCCCATCCGCTACAAGATATACCGATACGGCTCGGGCCGCGACAAGTTCCTGGAGAAGGCTTGGGGCGACGAAAGGGAGTATAAGCCGAAGTCCAGCCCGGGCGATATGGGCGCCAAGGGCCAGGGGAATCCCGGGAACCCGGGCGACAAGGAGGCCAAGGGTCCTGAAAGGCCCTGGGAGAACTTCGTCAAGCCCCCAAAGGAAGAGCTTAAGAAGATGCTAACGCCGATGCAGTACGAGGTCACGCAGGAGGATGGCACCGAGCCGGCCTACGAAAACGAGTACCACGACAACAAGCGCGAGGGAATATACGTGGACATAGTCTCCGGGGAGCCCCTGTTCAGCTCCACCGACAAGTACGACTCGGGAACCGGGTGGCCGAGCTTCAGCAAGCCCCTCGTGCCCGGGAACATCGTGGAGAAGGGCGACTGGAAGTTCTTCACCAAGCGCACCGAGATAAGGAGCAAGCACGCCGACAGCCACCTGGGGCACGTCTTCGACGACGGCCCCCCGCCCACGGGGCTCCGCTACTGCATGAATTCCGCGGCCCTGAGGTTCGTGCCTAAGGAGAAGATGAAAGAGGAGGGCTACGGCGAGTTCCTCTACCTCTTCGAGAAGTAGGGGGCGGCTCCCTCAGACCGCCCGCACGCTCACGGGCTCGCCGGTCCTGAGCTTCAGGAAGGCGGTCACGTCGCCCTGGTAGAGGAATATCTCGAGGTAGCCGCTTGAGTTTATGATGCCGTGGGGCCTCCGGTCGTTTCCCTGCTCGAAGTAGTCCTTCATGTCGGTCTGCCCCCCTTTGAGGAAGACCCTCACCGGGGCGCCGGGCTTCGTCTCCCTGACCATCTCGATATCGGCGGCGGTGATGTTGGTCACGGCGTTTCCGAAGCCGTCGGAATATATCACCTCGCCCGTGGCCTGGCCTCCCTCCACTCTGGGCTCCGGCAGGTCGAGGCGCACGAAGTCCTCTATGGTGTCGCCGAGGCTGTCTATCCGCGTGCCCTTCGAAAGCCAGGCGGCCACCGGGGCGAAGACGTCCCTTCCGTGGAAGGTGCTTCCCCTGGGCTCGATGAAGTAGTGCGAAGACGTGATGTGCCTCACCGACACGGTCTCCCGGCTTTCCCATATAACCTTGCTGAAGACCCCGTTGTCTGGGCCTAAGAACAGGTGGTCGTCGCACTCCAACAGTATGGGCCTTCGCGGCGAGCCCACGCCGGGGTCGACCACCACCACATGGATGGTCCCACGGGGAAAGTAGCCGAAGAACTCGTGGAGCCTGAGGGCGGCCTCCATGACGCTGTGCCGGGTGATGCCGTGGGATACGTCCACGACCCTGACGTCGGGGTTAATTCCGTATATCACGCCCTTCATGGCGCCCGCGAAGACATCCTTGTAGCCGAAGTCGGTCGTCAGGGTGATGATCATTCCGCCGCGAGCCCCCCTATGATGTCGTTTACGTCCTCAAGGCCTTCCGCTTCCAAGTAGCCGGCGATGCCCCGTAGGACCTCCTCCGAGGCCGAGGGGTTAATGAAGTTCGCCGTCCCCACCGCAACGGCCGTGGCCCCGGCCAGCAGGAACTCCACGGCGTCCTCCCCGCTCCTGATTCCCCCCATCCCGATAACGGGTATGCTCACGGCCCTCGAGGCCTGCCAGACCATCCTCAGGGCGACGGGCTTTATCGCCGGGCCCGAAAGCCCCCCCATGACGTTTGCCAGCATCGGCCTCCGGGTGTGAACGTCTATGGCCATTCCCGGGATGGTGTTTATGAGAGACACGGCGTCGGCCCCTTCCTCCTGGGCCACCCGGGCGGGCAGGGCGATGTCGGATGTGTTCGGAGAAAGCTTGATTATGAGCGTGGCGGAGTCCACGGCCTTTCTTATGTCCTTTACCAGACGGCCAAGCATCACGGAGTCCGCGCAGAACTCTATGCCGCCTCGCTTCACGTTTGGGCAGGAGACGTTCACCTCGATGCCGTCAACGCCCGCGCCGTCGAGGGCCCGGGCGAGCTTTACGTACTCCCCGGGGGTGTTTCCCAGGATGTTTGCTATCACCTTCGTGTCGAACTTCCTCATGTAGGGGAGCTTTTCCGCGAGGAACCTCTCGAGGCCCACGTTCTGGAAGCCGATGGCGTTTAGCATTCCGCAGGCGGTCTCGTGGATGCGGGGCGGGGGGTTTCCGTCCCTGGGCTCAAGCGTTAAGCCCTTCATCACCACGGCGCCGAGGGAGCCCAGGTCCAGGAACTCCTCGAACTCCCTTCCGTAGCCGAAGGTGCCCGAGGCGGTCATCACGGGGTTTTTGAGCTCGAGCTTCCCTATGGAGACCCGGAGGGTCATTCTTCCCAGTCCACCTCGCCGAGCCTGAAGACGGGGCCGTCCACGCAGACCTCCTTGATTCCGCCGGTGGTCTTCACGGCGCATCCCAGGCAGGCGCCCATGCCGCAGGCCATCCTCTCCTCAAGCGAGGCGTAGCCCTCGAGGCCCCTTTCCGCCGCGAAGGCCGCCACGGCCCTGAGCATCCCCCTGGGGCCGCAGGCGTAGATGAGGGGTCGGCCGCCGAGGTCCAGGGAGCCGAGCACGTCCATCACCGTGCCCTTGGTGCCGTAGGAGCCGTCCTCGGTGGCGGGATGGAGGCCGGCGTAGGCGAGCTTGATCTCGTCGAGCATCACCAGCTCGTCTCTATTTTTTCCCCCGAAGACCACGACGGGCTTTTTGGAGAGCGAGGCGGCGAAGGGGAAGACCGAGGCGATGCCAATGCCCCCGGCCACTATCAGGGGCCTCCGGCCTTTTCCGGGCTCGGGCCAGGAATTTCCGAGGGGGCCCACCACCTTTAGCGTAGCGCCGGGCTTCATGCGGCTCAGGAGCGCCGTACCCTTTCCCCGCACGCGGTAGAGTATCTGGAGGGCCTTCCGGTATTTCCCGAAGAAGCAGAAGGGCCTTTTAAGAAGGGGGTCGCTGGACTCCCCCGCGCCCACCATGTAGAACTGGCCGGGCCTGGGCTCGGGAGGGTCTCCGGAGGGCTTGAAGCCCATCAGGAAGTGCCCCTTCGAGACCGGCTCGTTCCGGGTGACCTCGGCCTCGAAATTCCTCTTCGCTCCCTGCCTCTTCATATAACTGGGGCGGTCATCAGAAGGTTATCTCGGTTATCTCGTACTCCATTGTCTTGGCCGGGGCCTTGATGACGGCCACGTCGCCCACCTCCCTGCCCATGAGGGCGCGGCCCACGGGGGAGCTCATGGATATCCTGCCCTTCTTTGCGTCGGCCTCTTCGGGCCCCACGAGCATGAATACCTGCTCCTTGTCCGTGTCGAGGTCCAGGACCCTCACCCTGGCGCCGAAGGCCACCTTGCGCTGGTTTATCTTCGAGGGGTCGATGACGTTTGCCCGGGAGAGCTTGTCCTGGAGCTCGTTTATCCTACCCTCCAGGAAGGACTGCCTCTCCTTAGCCGCGTGGTACTCGGCGTTTTCCGAGAGATCTCCGTGGGCGCGGGCCTCCGCTATGGCCTTCACGTTCGATGGCCTCTCGACCTTCATGAGCCTTTCGAGCTCTTCCCTGAGGGCCCTGTAGCCCTCGGGCGTAAGGGGTATTCTTTCCATCCCTTCTCCTTGGAGTCAAAGCGCGGTGATGTACGGATAATTTAACACTTTCAAGCGCATTTTTTGAAGTGCCGGGGTATGCTAAACTCAGAGGGTGAAGCTCTACCTCATAGACGGAAACTCGCAGGTCTACAGGGCCTTTTTCGCCATCCGGGGGCTTACGGACTCGAAGGGGAAGCCCACCAACGCCATATACGGCTTCACGAACATGCTCCTCAAGATTATCAGGGAGAAGAAGCCCGACGCGGTGGCCGTCTCCTTCGACACCCCCCACCCCACGGAGCGGCACGCCCTTTTCAGGGACTACAAGGTCCACCGGCCCGAGACCCCCGACGAGCTCTCCAGGCAGTTCCCCCACGTCAAGAGGATGATAAGGGCCTTCGGCATTGAGATATTCGAGGAGCCGGGCTACGAGGCCGACGACGTCCTGGCCACGCTGGCCGAGCGAGCCTCCGCCGAGGGGGCCGAGGTCTACATCGTCACGGGCGACAAGGACATGTTCCAGCTCCTCACGGACTCCGTAAAGGTCTACGACCCCATGAAGGACAGGGTCATCGACGAGGGCTACGTCAGGGAGAAGCTCGGCGTCCCGCCCAAGAGGGTGGTGGAGTTCATGGCCCTCGTTGGAGACCCCACGGACAACATCCCCGGCGTAAAGGGGATAGGCGAAAAGACGGCCTCGCAGCTCCTAAGGGAGTTCGACAGCCTCGACGAGCTTATGGCCCACCCCGAGAGGATAAAGCGCGAGCGGACCCGGAAGCTCGTCTCCGAGGGAATAGAGGACATAAAGATGTCGAGGGAGCTTGCCCGGATAAACCGCAGCGTCCCCCTGGAGGTTGAGCTCGGGGACCTTCGCCTCCGCGAGCCTGACTGGCATGCCCTCCTGGGCCTTTTCAGGGAGTTCGAGTTCTCCTCGCTGATGAAGCTCATACCGGCCGAAAAGACGAGGCCCGGGACCAGGTGCGAGATAATCGAGGAGCCCGGGATTCTCCGTGACTACCTGGATGGTATAAGGGAGCTGGCCCTTCACGTCGAGACCGCGGGCGCCCTGGGCGTGAGGGACGAGGTTGTCGGCTTTTCCCTCTGCGCGGACAAGGAGGGCGCGGCCTACGTGCCCCTGGCCCACGAGGGCGAGGGGGAGCAGATGCAAAAAAGCGAGGCCTACGGCGCCCTCGCCCCGGCGCTCAAGGACGAGGGCGTGACGAAGACGGGGCACGACCTCAAGCGTGACATAATCGCGCTTACGGACGAGGGGCTTGAGGTCGGCGGCGCCCTTAGGGACGTGATGCTCGCCTCTCACCTCCTTAACCCCCTGAGGGCGGACCACAGCCTGGCGAACCTCTGCCTCGAGTACCTTGGGGCGCGGAAGAAGACCCGCGTTGAGGCCGTGGGGAAGAGGAGCATCGCGAAGCTCAGGGTGGAGGACGCCGCCTCCTACGCCTGCGAGCATGCCTCGGTGGCCCTTGAGCTTGGCGGGCTGCTCTTCGGAAAGATGGAGGAGGAGGGGCTCAAGGGGGTCTACGAGAAGATAGAGATGCCCCTCATCTACGTGCTTTCGGAGCTCGAGGAGGCGGGGATGAAGCTCGACTCCGGGGTGCTCGAGGACCAGTCGAAGGAGCTCGAAAGCGAGCTCGACGCGATGCAGAGGCGGATATTCTTCCTCGCCGGCGGGGAGTTCAACATTAACTCGCCCAAGCAGCTCGCCAGGGTGCTCTTCGAGCGCCTCGGCCTTAAGCCCGGGAAGAGGAAGAAGACCGGCTACTCCACAGAGGTGGGCGTGCTGGAGGAGCTGGCGCGGGAACACGAGCTTCCCGGCGAGATACTCAACTGGCGGACCCTGAACAAGTTAAAGACCACCTACGTGGACGTCCTGCCGGGGCTCGTAAACCCCAGGACGGGGAGGCTCCACACCACGTTCAACCAGGCCGCCACGGCCACGGGCCGCCTATCCTCGAGCAGCCCCAACCTCCAGAACATACCCATCCGCGGCGACTGGGGCACTCGCATCAGGGAGGCCTTCGTTGCCGAAGAGGGAAGCGTGCTCGTCTCGGCCGACTACTCGCAGATAGAGCTAAGGATACTGGCCCACCTAAGCGCCGACCGTGCCCTGGCGGGCTCCTTCCGCGACGGCGTGGACGTGCACACCAGGACGGCCGCCGAGCTCTTCGGGGTCGAGCCAGGCAGGGTGAGCGCCGAGATGCGCAGGGTGGCCAAGACCGTGAACTTCGGCGTGGTCTACGGCATAACCTCCTTCGGCCTATCGCAGACCATCGGCGTCTCGAGGGAGGAGGCCCAGGAATACATAGACAGGTACTTCGCCAGGCACTCGGGCGTCAGGGCCTACATGGACAGGGTCCTGGCCGAGGCCCGCGAGAGGGGTTTCGTGAGCACCATGTTCGGCCGCCGGAGGCCCGTGCCCGAGCTTTCGAGCAGGAACGCCCAGACCAGACAGCTCGGCGAGCGCCTCGCCATGAACACCCCCATCCAGGGCACGGCGGCAGAGGTCATAAAGCTCGCCATGATAACTATCTCCCGTAGGCTCAATAAAGAGAAGCTCGCGGGCAGGATGATACTCCAGGTCCACGACGAGCTGGTCTTCGAATGTCCCGCCGGAGAGAAGGAAGCCCTCATGAGCCTCGTCCGCCAGGAGATGGAAGGGGCCGTGACGCTCGATGTCCCCCTGGCCGTGGAGATAGGCTCGGGGCGGAACTGGGCCCTGGCGCACCCGTAGGCGGGCGGGAGCCCGCTTTACGCCAGCGCCTTTTCGAAGAACTCCGAGGCGCGCTCCACGCTCCGCTGCTGGTGGTCGGCGAGCTTCCTGAAGACCTTCCGGGCCTCCCCGTCCTTCACCATGCGCCCGAGCTTCAGGTAGAGGTCCAGGGCGTTGGCCTCAAGCGTTAGCATGAGCTCAAGGACATCCGGGGGTTTCTTGTCCCTGGCCCACTCGATGGCCGAGCGGACCCGCACGCATCCCACCATCACGGCTTCGGGAGGGGCTTCTATGACTCCCTTGGGGAAATCCCCGCCCGGCTCCTTGCCGGTGACTTCGCGGTAGAGGGCCGCGAGGGTCTTCTTGTGCTCTTCCTTGACTTTCCCGAGCTGGTCGAGGATGCCCCCGGAGTCTACCACCATGCCCTTCACCCCCTTTAGAAAGTAGATGGTGTTTTCCTCCAGGAGCCAGGCCACGGCGGCAAGCTCGCCCGGGCCGAGGGAGTCGGGGAAGCAGAACATCCCCGACTCCGGCCCGCCGCTTGCCGTGAGGCCGTTATAGGCCAGGATGCCCCCTTCCATGTGCGCCACGTCCCTGAAGCCCATTCCCGCCAGCATCCCCGCCGCCGCGCGGCTGCGTCTGCCGGCGCGGCAGTATACGATGGTCCGCTTATCGTGGTCGAGCTCGCCCTGCCTCGCCTGTAGCTCGCTCAGGGGGATGAGCTCCGCCCCGGGCAGGTGGCCTTCGGCGTATTCGCCCGGCTGGCGGACGTCGACGAGGTTGTAGCCCTCGGGGTCCGACCCGGCGATGAGCTTTCTCACCCCCTCGGGGGACACCTCGTTTACCGGCTTGAAGTAGTCCAGGACTCCCATCTCTCCACCTCCGGTCTTGGGAATTGTAGCGTTATAGGGTGATTATAGCATCACCCGTCGGGCACCCAGACCCTGTCCTTCTCTATTATGTGCTCCACGCGCCAGCCCCGCCGCTGGACCTCCCGGGCTATCCACTTCCGGTGGCACTTCCAGGGGAAGCGCTCGGCGCAGAGGACGGCGGTGGGCTTACGCCTGGCTATTTCCTCCAGCCGGTCTATGCCCTCCCTGAAGAGCTCCGTCTTGGTGTGCTCGGCGTAGCCGCCCTTCCTGAGGCCGCCGAGCTCCATCCCGAGCCATACGTACTCTATGAGGTTTTCCGTCAGGTTGCCCTCTAGGTTCTCCCGGCTGAAGTGCTTGAGCTTGCTCCTGGGGTAGCTCCTTACGTCCGCGACGCACTCTATGCCGAAGGCCATGAGTATCTCCACGAAATACTCCCAGCTCCGCCTGCTCGTTCCCAGGGTGTAGATGGTCTTCGCCTCAGGAACCCGGCTTGACTCCATAGACGACCTCCGAGGGAAATCCAAGTTGGCTTATGAACTCCGCTTTTGTCCCGACGAAGCCGGCGGCGTCCACGTATGGTTTCAGATGCACTGCGCGGCAGCCGCCCAGCCAGGCGGGATTCAGCCGCAGGATGGAGTCCCAGAGGAAATTGAAGACCGGGTTGCCCCTCGTCATGCTCAAAAGCGAGAGTCTGCCGCCGGGACGCAGCACCCTCAGGAACCCGGCCAGTATGAGCGGGAAGTCCTCTTCCGGAAGAAGGTCGAACATATACATATTGACGAGGACGTCGAAGGTGTTTTCCGGGTAGTCGAGACTGTAGGCGTCGCCGACCCTGAGGCTGAAGTTTTCTAGACCTGTCCGTTCCGCCTTTCCCCTGGCGATTTGGAGCATTCCCTCCGAAAGGTCGATGCCCTCGTTCCTCCCGCGGGGGTTTGACCTGAGTATCCTCTCGAAGGCCTCCCCGGTCCCCACGGCCACCTCCAGCACCGACTCGCCGTCCCGGACCGCGGCAAGCTCGAGGCAGCGGTCGCGGGCCCTGGATTCGGCTAGCGACGCCCACCGGTCGTAGTTTGTAGAGAGCCTGCCGTAGACCTCTTCGACCTCGCTTTTGGACAGCCTGGCGGGGGCGGGTTTGCCCTTCTCCGGGGCCACGGTCTCCTAATCCTCGTCGCCCGCCAGGGGGTGGGCCTTGTCGTAGACGTCCATGAGGTGGGTGATGTCGAGGTGGGTGTACTTCTGAGTGGTCGATAGCGAGGAGTGCCCCAGGAGCTCCTGTATCACCCTGAGGTCGGCGCCGCTTTGAAGGAGGTGGGTGGCGAAGGTGTGCCTGAGGGTGTGGGGGCTCACCTTCCCCTCGATGCCCAGGGCCCGGCAGTATTTCGTCACTATGCGCCTCACGGCCCTCTCGTCGAGCCTCCTTCCGCTTCTGCTCACGAAGAGCGCCTTGTCGGTCTTCTTCTGGAGCATCTTCTCCACGAGGTAGGAGTTCAGGGCCTCGCGGGCCTTTCTTCCTATGGGGACGAGCCTCTCCTTCCTGCCCTTGCCCAGGACCTTCACGAGGCCCTCCTTGAGGTTTATGCTCTCGACGTTCAGGCCCGAGAGCTCTCCCACGCGGAGGCCGCTCGAGTAGAGGAGCTCCAGGATTGCCCGGTCGCGCTGCTCGATGAAGCTCAGGCCTCCGGGCTTTTCCACGAGGCCGAAGACCTCGTCCACCGAGAGGAAGCGAGGAAGGAGCCTCGGGAGCTTGGGGGAGGAGACGAGCTTGGCGGGGTTGGCCTTGATGTGCCCCTCGCGGTGGAGGTATTTGAAGAACGACCTCAGGGCCGCCAGCCTGCGCGAGGCGGTCGTCTTCTTGCTGCCCCGGCCTATCTCGGAGGCCACGAAGCCCCTCACGTCCGAGAGCTCCGCGCCCTCGCCAGCGCCGGCGAAGAAAAGCTCCAGGTCCTTCCTGTAGGCGCGCAGGGTGTGGGGCGAGGCGCCCCTTTCGACCTCCATGTACTTAAGGAAGGCCCCGAGGTGCTTCTTCACATGAACACCTTGAAAAGGGCGAAGGTCACCGCCGCGCCGAGGAGGGCCCCAGCCACGACCTCGATGGGCCGGTGGACGCCGCTTGTGAACCTGCTTCCGGCTATCATCGCCGCGAGCACGAAGCTCAGGGCCGAGATGAGGAAGCTCTGCGCCATGAATATTACCGAAACCCATATCGAGAAGGCCACGGCGGCGTGCCCGCTGGGGAACCCGCCCGAGAGGGGGTGTCCCTTGCCGGTGTAGGCCTTGAGGAGGATGACTATTATGAGCACCAGTATGATTGCCACGGCGGATATCTCCCAGGGGGCGTGCTTGCTTATCACGAGGCCGCGCTCGAAGATGCGCTGGAGGTAGGGGAAGATGACTATGTAGCCTATAACCACGGCGCCGAAGGCGGTTATGAAGACCGCCCCGGCGGCCATGTCCTTTGCGGCCCTGGCGCGCTCGTGGTGCTCAGGCTCAAGCATGTCCACGGTGGCCTCCACGGCGGTGTTCATCATCTCGGCGCCCAGAACGGCGATCACTGCGAGGGCCACTATCAGGAACTCGCTCTTGGTGAGGCCAAGGGCGTAGCAGACCGTTAGCACTATGGCGGCTGCATAGAAATGATAGCGGAGGTGCCGCTGGGTCTTCGCGGCATGGAGTATACCCTCGACGGCGTGGTTCGCGCTCTTGAGCCACTTCTTTATCGGCATGTCCCTGCGGTTATTTTACCATTAAGGCGTGTTTTCTTCCGGAGCGGCAATAGGCCCGAGTTCCGAGAGCGATTCTTGCCTGGTAATGACTACTTTGCCCTCGATGCGGGAGCTTAAAAACCCTCCCGCCCCGCGTATGATTTTAATCATGGCGGTTGTACCCCTTCCCGGGGCAGAATCGTATTCAGGCGGAAGTTTTATCGCATTCAACCAATCGACAGCCGAAAAGGGGGTTCAGGATGAGCACTAAGGCTTTGCGAAATCTTTTCGTCTTCGGAAGCCTCGCCTTCTTCGTCGTGTTTCTCGCTCTGACTTTCGACACCATGAAGAGGCTCGACGAAAGGGCTCCGGAGATAACGGAGGAAGTGAACCAGGGCAAGATGCTCTGGCACAAGTACGACTGCATCGGGTGCCACACCATATTTGGAAACGGCTCCTACTTCGCGCCGGACCTCACCAAGAGGACGGTGGGCAAGCCCAAGGGATACCTCAAGAGGTTCCTCATGAACCCCAGGGAGGTAAACCCCCAGGCGGCCATGCCCAACCTCGGCATCACCGCGGAGGAGGCGGACAAGCTGCTGGTCTTCCTGGACTGGACCTCGAAGGTCGACACCAACGGCTGGCCGCCCGAGCCCGTGCTGGCCTCCATGATGAGGGCGCGCTCCAAGGGTGTGGAGGTATTCGCCGATAACGGCTGCTCCGCCTGCCACATGATAGGCGGCGTGGGCGGCACCTCGGGCCCTCCGCTCGACAGTGTGGGCGCCAGGCACGACAGGCAGTGGCACGTTGAGCACCTCAAGGATCCGCAGAGCGTCGTTCCGAACTCGGCCATGCCCTCCTACGGGCACCTGAGCCAGGAGGACATAGACGCCCTGGCGGATTACATGATGTCCCTTAAGTAGGAGGTGGCGGGATGAAATATCAAAGCCAGAAGATAGCGCGAAATTTTTACATGTTCGCCGTCATACTGTTCCTTGTCCAGGTGGTGGTGGGCATAGTGGCGGCCCTTCAGTTCATGTGGCCGGACTTCTTCATACTGAACTTCAACATTATGAGGACGCTCCACATAAACGCCCTCGTGGTGTGGCTCCTCGTGGGGCTGATGGGGGCGACCTACTACGTCGTGCCGGAGGAATCGGAAAGCGAGCTCTGGGGCCTTCCCCTGGCCCACTTCCAGTTCTGGGCCACGGTGGTGGCCGTCACGGCGGTGGTGCTGGGCTACATCTGGATGGGGCTCGACCCCCAGGCCAACAGGTTCGTGGCGGGCACCACGCTCCTTAACGAGGGCAGGGAGTACATCGAGGCCCCCCGCTGGGCGGACATCCTCATAGCGGGCTCGGTGATACTTTTCCTCTTCATAAACTTCATGACCATGCTCAAGAGCAAGAAGTGGACCGGCATACAGGGCACGCTTCTCGGCGGGCTCACCTTCCTTGCGCTTATGTATCTGCCGGGGATGTTCTACACCAAGAGCATGGTTAAGGACCAGTTCTGGTGGTGGTGGGTCATACACCTCTGGGTCGAGGGCGCCTGGGAGATAATAGCCGGCGCGCTCCTGGCCTTCATGCTCATGAAGGTCACAAACGCGAAGCGCGAGGTGCTCGAGCGCTGGATGTACGTGGAGGTCGCCCTGGTGCTCTTCACCGGGATACTCGGCACGGGCCACCACTATTACTGGATAGGCACGCCCAACTACTGGCTCTGGGTCGGCGGCATCTTCAGCTCCCTCGAGCCGGTCCCTCTCCTAATCATGGTCTGGGACGCCTTCAGGACCACGCGCCATCACAGGGTCGTCACGAACCGCCTGGGGCTTTTCCTGGCCACCTCCCACGCAATCTTCAACTTCGTGGGCGCTGGCCTCTGGGGCGTGATACACACGCTTCCTCAGATAAACAAGTGGACCCACGGCACCCAGATAACCACCGCCCACGGCCACCTGGCCTTCTTCGGCGCCTACGTGCTCCTGGTGATAGCCATAATCTACATCACCCTGCCGAAGATAAGGGGGGTGGAGGAGTTCAACACCTCCCGGGGCTACAGGGCCTTCTGGTGGATGACCATCTCGATGGTCTTCATAGTGGTGACGATTACGGGCGCGGGCATGGTGCAGACCTACATGGAGCGCCTGCTGGGGCTGGACTACGTGACCGTGAAGGCCAACTACAACATGTGGTTCTGGATATTCAGGGCCATCTTCGGGGTTCCCTCATACAAATTGCCCCCCACCGAGTGGGAAAATAAGGATATGGACGGCATGCGAGCAAAGAGAAGGGCTGCTCAGGTCGCCTTCATTATTCTGGTCGCCCTACTTCCGGTCTTCGACATCCTCCGCTACGACGTGTCGTCGAGGGAGCTCTACCTCTTCGGCGGGGTCTGGGACCTCGGCCTCAGGGAGGGGTTCTACCTCGACCACTCCGCCGGCGGGGCGGCGCACGTGGCGCTTCGGTTCATCCTCAAGGCCCTGCTTCCGTGGGTCGTCGTGCTCAGTATATTTCCCCTCCTGGGGACGCTCTTCGGCAGGTTCTTCTGCGGATGGTTCTGCCCGGAGGGCGCTTTTTTCGAGTACGCCGACCACCTGACGGAAAAGGTGCTCGGAAGAAAGAGCCTCTTTGGAAGGAACGGGGCGCAGGCCGCGAGGCCGCCCCTGGGGCAGCGGCTGCGCTACGGCGCCCTCGCCGCGGCCTCCGTGGCGGTGATACCTCCCGTGGCGGCGCTATTTCTGATGGGATATTTCATAGCGCCGGAGACCGTCTGGCACAGGGCCCTGGCGCTCGACCTCACCCCCGGCATGAAGGCGGGCGTTGCGGGCGTTTACGTCTACATGTTTACGACCTTCGTGCTGGTGCGCCACACCTTCTGCAAGTACGTCTGCGCCGCCGGGCTCATGCAGACCCTCTTCGGATGGGTTAGCCCCCTCTCTCTGCGGATTAGGTTCGACAGGGCCAACTTCTCCCGCTGTAACGACTGCCGCCGCTGCGAGAAGGTCTGTTTCATGGGCGTAAAGCCCCGGGCCTCGCTTAAGGACATAAACTGCGTCAACTGCGGCGAGTGCGTAAGCGCCTGCCGCGACGAGCTCGGCGGAGAGGGCCTCTTCGCCTTCGGCTTCGGCGCGGGAGACGCCGGCGAGGAGCGCTCCGGGAAGGTTGCCCACTCCGGCCTGGCCCCCCGCTGCCCCGTGGGCAAGTAGCGGTCTTTTTTAGCTCAACGAGTTTCCCCTAAATCTTTAATATTGAAAGCCGCGACGCCAGGCGTGGGCGCACCATCAGGCCCGTGCTTAGAATAGGCGAGGCTTAGGGAAGGCTGGCAGAGGTGAGGCGCTTGTGCGGCCTGCCGGTCAGAGACCCCACTCGAAGCCCATGGAGGAGCGGACTTCCTTCATCGTCTCCTGGGCGACCTTGCGGGCTCGCTCGGTGCCCGCCTCCACGGCCCTCCTCAGCATGGCGGGGTTCGAGGCTATCTCCTTCCTCTTTTCCCATATGGGATCGAGCACACGGAAGATGTTCTTTATGAGGACCTTCTTGCAGTCTATGCAGCCTATGCCGGCCGTGCGGCAGCCCTCGGCTACCTCGGCCTGCTCCTCGGGGCTTGAGAACACCTTGTGGAGGTCGAAGACCGGCGACTTCTCGGGGTCTCCCTTGTCGGTGCGGCGCATGCGGGCGGGGTCGGTCATCATGGTCTTTAGTTTCTTCTCCGCCGTTTCGGGGGAGTCCGAGAGGTAGATGGCGTTGTCGTAGCTCTTGGACATCTTCCTTCCGTCGGTGCCGGTCACCTTGGGGTACTCCGTCATCAGGGCGTCGGGCTCGGGGAAGACGGCCCTGTAGAGGTTGTTGAAGCGGCGGGCTATCTCGCGCGTTATCTCCAGGTGGGGGAGCTGGTCCACGCCCACGGGGACGTAGTTGGCCCTGTAGATGAGTATGTCGGCGCTCTGGAGCACGGGGTAGCCCAGGAAGCCGTACATCGAGAGGTCCTTGTGCGAAAGCTGCTCCTTCTTCTCCTTGTAGGTGGGCACGCGCTCGAGCCAGCCCAGGGGGGTCACCATGCTCAGAAGCAGGTGGAGCTCCGCATGCTCGAGTATCCTGGACTGAAGGAAAATGGTGGAGCGCTCGGGGTCCAGGCCCGCGGCCAGGAAGTTGGTGAAGATGTCCTCGGTGCTCGTCTTTACGTCCTCGGGGTGGGCGTACCCGGTGGTGAGGGCGTGCCAGTCGGCCACGAAGTAGAAGCACTCGTACCCCTCCTGGAGCCTGACCCAGTTCTGCAGGGCCCCCACGAGATGGCCGATGTGGAGCCTTCCGGTCGCCTGTATGCCGCTAAGTACGCGCTCCATCATGTCTCCCGTCCTGTCTATGTCACAAAGCTCATGAAGAAGTTTATAATCGGCCAGAATATCAGATGGACCTTAAAAAAGAACACCAGTACTAAAACAATAATCATTCCGTAGGGTTCGAGCCTGCTGAGGGCAATGGACTGCCTTCCGGGCAGAAGGCCCACCGCTACCCTGCCTCCATCGAGCGGCGGAACGGGCAGCATGTTGAACAGGCCCAGCAGGACGTTCCAGGCCACCCCCGCCTGAAGCATCAGGTAGAGGGGCACAAAGACCGTCCTGTTCAGTCCGGGCAATAACTCCGAGAGGGGGAAGACGACGAGCCTCACCAGGAGGATGCAAAGTATCGTCAGGGCCAGGTTCATTACCGGTCCCGCCGCCGCCGAAAGGGCCATGTCCCTCTTGGGGTTCCTGAAGTTTATCGGGCTTATCGGGACGGGCTTTGCGTAGCCGAAGGTGAACCGGCCGTGGGTCAGTATCAGGAGCAAGATCGGCATGAGCACGGTGCCCACGGGGTCGATGTGCTTCAGGGGGTTCAGGGAGAGCCTGCCCAGGGCCCAGGCGGTCTTGTCGCCGAGCCTGTAGGCCACGAGGCCGTGGGCCACCTCGTGGAAGGTGATGGCGATGAGGAGCGGCACGGCCGATATGGCTATCTGTCTTACGATTCCCGGTACGTCCAAGGCGCCTACCCGTAGAGGTCGGGGTTTAGGATTTTGTCTATCTCTGTCCTGGCCGCTACCAGGGGGGCGATGAAGGTGTTGCTCATGTCGTGCTCGATGTCGCGCTTGTTGGAGAGGTAGGTTATCCTGTCCTGCATCCGGTCCCTGAGGAAATCGAGGTAGGCGACGTCCTTCCCGGGCTTGTACTTCCTGTCGTAGTCCTGGCCGAAGAGCTCCTTGCCGTTTCTTGGTATCATGAGCCCGCGGAACTGCTTCCACTCCCTCCACTCTATGTGCTCCCTGACGAGCTCCGTCACTATCTTCAGCGAGAGCTCCTTCGGGATGTCCGTGAGGTTGTCCGGCAGGCCGAAGGCGTGGGTGTTCATTATGTAGCACTCGCAGTCCATCTTGAAGAGCTTCCGGAACTGCTGGCAGTCCTCCAGGAGGGGGTGCACCCTGAAGGGGTTGGCGAAGGGCTCGATGACCAGCTTTTTGAGCTCCTCGGGGTCGACGTTCTCCACGCCCTTGGCGCGCATGGTGCTAAGCGAGGCCCCCATGGCCACGGACAGGGAGCTCCCCGTGACCTTGCAGATGGGAGGGAGGCTCGTGTCCTTCTGGAGCCATATAACCTTGCTGGGCCTTTCGCAGTGCTCGGCGTGGCGGAACATGTCTCGGGACTTTATGCAGCGGCCGTTGTTGTTGCGGATGTCCTCGCAGACCATCTTCTTCTTTCCGTCCGGCATCTGCGTTACGCCCACGTTCTGGGCGCTGTAGAAGTACTTCTTTATGGTGTCGTCGAAGGTCACGGCGTCGGTCTTGTCGAAGAGCGAGGGCTCCAGGGCCACGCTGATGTCGTTTTCCAGGTCGATGAGGAAAGCGTCGTCGTGTATTACCGTGACCTTCTCCTTCTTCGTGAGGGTGCCCTCGTGGTCCAGGCTGTTCGTTATTGAGGACTTGCCCGAGCCCGAGAGGCCGAAGACGGCCACCGGGCGGGCGTCGCCTATCTTCTTTATGCCGCCGTGGCAGGCCACCATGTTGTGCCTCACCCCGCTCGTCCACGCCAGGGTTAGGGTCCCCTTCTTCCTCTCGCCGAAATAGCGGAGGCCCAGTATGGCTATGCAGTTTTCGCTTTCGTCGATGACCACGATGCCGTGGGGGAACTCGGGGTGGCGCCATTCGGGGTCGGCGAAGGCGATGATGTCGGGCTCGTCTATCTTCCTGGACCTGGCGTAGATGTCGCTCCAGGGCTTCATGAAGGGGATGAAGTTAAGACCCCAGTCGAGCATGTTCTTGGCGTCCGTGGCCGGGCTGACGAGGTGGGCCTTGATCATGAAGTCGGCGTGAAGGCCCACTATCCCCTCGAGCCACAGGCCCTCGCGCTTGTTGAACTGGTAGACGGACTCGCGGAGGATGGCCTGGAACTTGTCGCTCTGGGCCCTGTCGAAGTTCCGCACGAGGAGGCGTGCCCTGGCCGTGCGGCCCACGACGGAGCCGTCGTTGGAGACCATGAGCTTGGCGTTTTTCGGAAGGCCGAACATCTCCGGCCTGTACATGGGCTCCGAGGTAATCAAGACCTCCGGCTGCCGGACCGCGAGCTTGTACAGCTCGGCCATTGTCGTCTTTCTCACGGAGCTGGCGTGAAGCGCGCCTTCGAGTATCGCCCTCCATCTCGAACCCGGTATTTTCCAAGTGGATGCCATTTTACCCTCCTGAATGTCTAGCAGATATATTAGATAGACGCGCCGCAGTATGTCAATTAACACGTCATCTGGCAATGGCGCGAAGGTCGAGGCGGGCATGAAATCCCTATAAGGGCATCGGCCCCGGAGAGGGAGATTTTGCGGTTGACGAATCTCCGGGCCGGGGGTAGAATAGAGGTCTCGAATCACTCTTTCTATCATTTTCGGGGGAATATTAGAGAATGGCTCCAGAGGTGTTTGTCCTTTCCGGAGACCAGGACGAGACCGCCTTCATCAAGAACAGTCTGGCCGGCCGGGGCTGCGAGGTCCGCTCAAGCGCGCGCCTTTCTTCCGCCCTCAGGGCCCTTAAGGGCTCGGAACTCGTTATCCTCAGCTTTGACGGGAAGAACATAGAGACCCTCAGGGAGATACGGTCCTACCACCCCGAGTCGGTGATTGTCGTCGCCGATGAGCCTGACTCCATGAACATGGCCGTCCGGGAAGGCGCCTTCGATTTCCTCGAGAAGCCCCTGAACCCCGTCAAGCTGAACACCGCCGTAAGGAACGCCTTCCAGTACATGGCCTACCGGGACGAGCTCAGCAGGCTCAAGCGGGCCGAGGCCCCCCAGCTCGTGCCCTCCAGGAACCGCGAGATGCTCAGGGTCCTGCACCAGGCCGACAGGGCGGCGGCAAAGAACGTGCCGGTTCTGCTTCTGGGAGAGAGGGGAACGGGCCGGGAAGTCATCGCCAGGAGCATCCATTTCAACGACGCCCGCGCCGGTGGCCCCTTCGTGCGGGTCGAAACCCACGCCCCTGATGTCGCGGCGGACCTTTTCGGCACGGTCACTTCGAAGGGGATAGCCCACGGAGCCATAATGTCGGCCTCGGGGGGCACGGTATATATCGAGGGCGCCGACAGGCTGGAGCCCGCCGTTGCCTCGAGGCTCGCCGCCTTCATAAGGGACAAGAGGTTCGTCCCGGAAAAGGGCTCCGAGCCCCTGCGCTCCGATGCCAGGGTCATCTGTTCCGCCTTTGCCCTCGACGTCCAGAGCCCCATCTTCAAGTCCTTCAGGTCGAAGATATCCATCCCTCCGCTAAGGAGGCGGCGCGAGGACGCAGTGCACCTGGCAGAGCATTTCCTGAAGTCCGAATCCTCGGAGCTCGGGACGGGTCCGAAGAGGTTTTCCAAGGACGCTAAGAAGTACATCCTCGAGAACGACTGGCCGGGAAACTCCAGCGAGCTCAAGAACGCCGTCAAGAAGGCCTGCCTGGTGTCCGGTGGCGAACCGGTTATCGAAAGGCGCCACATTGCATCGGGAGGGGCGGCCTACTGCTCCGTGAGGGAGTTCCTGGAAGATAAGCTCAAGGGGTACAAGGGGGGCCGTGTGAAGACCGGGGGCTCGGGGATCTACGAAACCGTTACGGCCGAGGTGGAAAAGTCCCTGATAGAACTGGCCCTCAAGGAGACGGGCGGCAACCAGCTCAAGGCCTCGAAGATCCTGGGCCTCAACCGTAACACCCTGAGGGCGAAGATAAAGCTCTACAAGATCAAAAACGGCCGTGCCGCGAAGGCTTCAAAGTCCTGACCGTCTGTCCTTTCGAACCCGCCATGGGTTAAGCCGAATGGGTCACATCCTAGCGTCTTTGAGGGAGTCCTTGCAGGGGCACGCCCTTTTGGGTGGGACGAGGGGAATCGCTTCGCCGAGGAGGGTCTTGAGCCTTCCGGTGGCGCTTTTCATCACCTCCACGACCTCGGTGGTGGTGAGGCGCTTGTGGGAGACCCCGGCGGCGTGGTTGGTGACCACCGAGATGCAGGCCATGCAGAGCTCGAGCTCCCGGGCCAGGGGGGCCTCGGGCATGGCGGTCATGCCCACAACGTCCCCGCCGATCTTTCCGAAGAACTCTATCTCGGCCCTGCTTTCGAGCCGCGGGCCGTTCACGCACACATAGGTTCCGCCGTCGCGGACCTCTATGGATGTCCCGGCGGCAGCCCTCGTCAGGGACTGCCTGAGCTCCGGGCAGTAGGGGTCGGTGAAGTCCACGTGGACGACCTCGTCCCTGTCGAAGTAGGTATCTTCACGGGCCCCCTGGGTCATGTCTATCACCTGGCTCGTTATAACTATGTCGCCGGGTTCGAGGCTGGGGTTTATGCCTCCGGTGGCGTTTACCGAAATTATCCTCTCCGCCCCGAGCTCCTTGAACCCCCAGATGTTGGCCCTGTAGTTCACTTGCGCTGGAGGAATGTTGTGGGGGGAGCCATGCCTGGGGAGGAAGGCTATCTCTATCCCCGACAGTTCGCCCACGAGGTACGTGGCCGAGGGCTCGCCGTAGGGGGTCTTCACCCGGGCCTCCCGGAGCATCCTGAGGCCCGGCAGCTCATAGAGGCCGCTTCCGGCTATGACCCCCAAAATCTGCATGATATAATACTACCACAGTCAAGAGGCACAGGCCTTTAACTTGCCGCCCTTTTCGGGCAAGCGGAAAGCCGGTGTTCGGTTTGTCATGCTGAACCTGTTTCGGCATCTCTGAGACCTGGAATAATTCAGGCTGACGTCATTCTGTAGGAAAGAGGTTCGATGCTCGACGAAGAACTCTTAGAGAAGGTCCTGAAGAAGGCTCTCTCCCGCGGAGGGGACTACGCCGACGTCTTCGTAGAGTGGCGCAGGCCCACGGGCATACGCCTCGAGGACGACCGCATAGAGGAGATAGTTTCGGGCCAGGAGCAGGGCGTGGGGATAAGGCTCATCTGGGGAGGGAGGAGCGCCTACGCCATAAGCAACGACCTCGGCCCCGAGGCCCTCCTCGAGGCCGCCGACTCAGTGAGCAAGGCCGCGCGGGGAAGCGACGGCGAAAAGAGCATAGACCTCCGGGCGGTGAGGCCCTCGCTGGAGTTCGCAATCGGCGAGCCGCCGGGCGAGGTCTCGATGGAGAGGAAGGTCTCGCTTCTCAAGGAGGCAAACGCCGCCGCCAGGGGGAAGGGCGGAATGATAAGGCAGGTGAGCCTCTACTACAGGGACCTGACCCAGCGCGTTCGGATGGCCAACTCCGAGGGCGCCTTCGTGGATGACGAGCGGATACAGCTCGTGGGCGTGGTGAACGTCATCGCCGAGAAGGACGGCGTTATACAGACCGGATACGAGCCCATTGGGGGGTTCGCCGGGTTTGAGTTCTTCGAGGAGAACTCCCTCGCCGAGGTCGCCCTGCGGGCTGCGGACCGCGCGCTAATGATGCTCGAGGCCAGGCGCGCCCCCGGAGGGAGGATGCCCGTGGTGATATCCTCGGAGGCAGGCGGCACCATGATACACGAGGCCATAGGGCACGGGCTCGAGGCCGACCTGGCGGGGCAGGGGCTTTCGCGCTACTCGGGCATGCTCGGCAAGGAGGTTGCCTCTCCGCTGGTCACGGTGGTGGACGATGCGACGCTTCCGGGCAGGAGGGGCTCCTACAGGTTCGACGACGAGGGCACGCCGTCGCAGTCGACGGTGCTCGTGAAGGACGGAGTGCTTACGGGCTTCCTCTACGACAGGCTGAACGCCATGCGCGACGGGGCGCGCTCCACCGGAAACGGCAGGCGCGAGAGCTACCTCTACAGGCCCATCCCGCGGATGAGCAATACCTTCATCGCCCCGGGGGCGTCGGACCCCGCCGAGGTGCTTCGAAGCACGCCCCGGGGGCTCTTGGTTGTGAAGATGGGCGGCGGGCAGGTCAACACCGTGGGAGGGGACTTCGTCTTCGACGTCCAGGAGGGATACCTCATAGAGGACGGCCGCAGGGGCGAGCCCGTCAGGGGCGCCACCCTCACCGGCAGCGGCCCCGAGGTCCTCAAGTCCATCGACATGGTGGGCTCCGACCTGGGCTTCGCCATAGGCACCTGCGGAAAGGACGGCCAGGGGGCTCCCGTCTCAGACGCCATGCCCACGGTGAGGATCCCCGAAATGGTGGTGGGGGGCGAGGTCTGAGGTCTGTCCTTGCAAGTGTTGCGCTTTCGACACAGCCCGTGCAAAAGTGTCAACAACTCAGATAAGTAATATCCTTGTTAATCAAGTGTTTGCCTCATGGCATCTAAATTGCTTATGCAATCTTGGTGCGTTTTCAGAAGACCATAAGCGAGGACCTCGTATTCGAGGGGCACGGCCTCCACACCGGCAGGCATGTGGTGGTGCGGCTGAGGCCCGCGCCCCTGGACAGCGGCATAGTCTTTTTCAGGGCTGACAAGGGCGGCTTCATAAGCGCCAACGTCAGCTCCGTCAGCGAGACCGCTTTCGCCACGACGCTGGGCTCAAACGGCGCCAGCGTCAAGACCGTGGAGCACCTCCTCGCCGCTCTTGCCGGACTCGAAATAGACAACCTGATAATCGAGGTGGATGGTCCGGAGATTCCCATCCTCGACGGGAGTTCCGCCGGATTCGTCGATATGATACTGGGCGTCGGCATCACGATCCAGTCCGCCTGCCGCTCCTTCATCAAGGTGCTGCGCCCCGTTGTTTTCAAGGAGGGTAAGGCGGAGATATCGGCCCTTCCCTACGAGGGGAGGAAGCTCACCTACCATATCCATTACAACCACAGGCTTCTCAGGGAGCAAGAGATGACCCTGGACCTCGACGGCGAGGTCTTCGCCAAGCACCTGGCCCCCGCAAGGACCTTCGGCTTCCTCAAGGACGTGGAGCATCTCAGGAGCCTGGGTTTCGCCAAGGGCGGTTCGCTCGAAAACGCCGTCATCCTCAGCGACACCGGCGTCATAAACCCCTCCGGCTTGAGGTTCGAGGACGAGTTCATCAGGCATAAAATGCTTGATTTTATTGGTGATATTTCGCTGGTTGGCTTCCCCATCCAAGGCCACCTGGTGGCATCCAGGTCGGGTCACATGGCAAATGTCAGATTTCTAAAGAAATTTCTCTCCTCGGCCGACTGCTGGCAGATGGTCTCCGGTGCCGAAAGGCATGCGGAAGTGGCCGCCTGTTCCTAAAAAACTCCGCTAAATCAAAGCCTTATATTTTTCGGTTGATTTCCTCTGTGGACTTGAGTATATTTTAGTTGTCCGTTGCGGAAGGGCAAAAAGGAGCCGGGAAAGTAGCCTGAAAGGACTTCTTTCCC
>JARRNG010000045.1:0-31216 GCA_037385265.1 Nitrospirota bacterium | reverse complement strand
AAAGTATCATCCAATAAACCTTTTATAGGTTCTCCACCCCAAAATTCCTGAAAAATCGGGTTAACAGTGCGACCATACATAACCATTCTAGCATCTTCGCCATCATAGCAGCCCCAATGGAAGCTTTCACAGTTGACAACGATGATTGAAAAAATGTCATCAGAGGGGTCAGGAAATTTATCAATTTTCTCGAGTAGCTTTTCCTGCATCCTGATTGTCAGGGCTTCGGGTCT
The DNA here is from genome assembly GCA_037385265.1 of Nitrospirota bacterium. Taxonomy (GTDB): domain Bacteria; phylum Nitrospirota; class Thermodesulfovibrionia; order Thermodesulfovibrionales; family JdFR-86; genus JARRNG01. The sequence continues at coordinate 30,983 of JARRNG010000045.1, read as the reverse complement.
TTGATGCGGATGAGGATGTCCGCTCTCCAGTAATACTTCCCAAGTGGATATGCCTTCGATGCCTGTTTTTATAGGAAGACACCGTTGTCTAAGCTCATCACTCATTTCTGGGCTGAGCAATTCGAAGCAAAGCTTGTTACCGCCTTCATCTCCATAAACAAAATCTACTGCGGTGTCATTAAGGGGAGTAACATTGACTTCGTAATCGAGCGATATCCCATGCCTCTCAAGGGCATAGGCGAATAGTGCCTCAAAGACAAAAGAAGGACGAGGAGGATCAGATCTTTCAATATTATCAACAATTGAAGCATATTTGCCAAATGGTCTAAGAAAATCCAAAATTTCTATTATGCGTGGATCAAGTGGCATAAGCCCACCATTAAGCTTTATTTCTAGGCAATTCCCATCTATCGATTACTCTTTGGATAAATCAAGACGAACTTTTTCATATTTTGCACGAAGCATACTGATAAAATTCTCACCGTTGACTATTCGTCTTAAATCTTCCTCTGTTACAACTATGATAACCATCCCTCGATCTTGAAATATTTTTAATTGCTCGCGCTCCGCATTGGAGAAGGGGAAGGTCGGAACCTAGAACTTCTTGCAGATTACGTGCTTTCATGCATGCCAGGATGCAGAACTTATCGGAGGCACAAGTCTAAATTAAATCCTTCTACAGAACATACAATATCATAATCTGTTGATTTAGCCTTGTGCCTCCGATAAGTTCTGCATCCTGGCATGCATGAAAGCACGTAATCTGCAAGAAGTTCTAGGTTCCGACCTTCCCCTTCTCCAAGCTTAAACATTAAATACTTAATATAAGTCCTATTTGTCACGTACACTGGCGCCTCTATCGGTTCTGGAAACTCAACCATCCAATACTGGTCTAATTGCTGCAAAATCCATTCAGGGTATAAGGTTTCATTAGGATTATCTTCGCTATATTTATATATGTCCTTAGCATATTGATTTAAATCAGCGTCAGTAAGTCCACCACCCCAAACCAGTCGGAAGTATGTACCTGTTGTCTCAGGCGGCACAGAACCTTCCAAACTAATAGCGTCTTCGCACAGAGAAAGCATCAGATATCGCTTCTTAATGGCTCGATAGCCCAGCATATGACAGCAATCACTCATCCAGACTAATATTTCCCCTTTATGTGCACGCTTCCCAGTTTTCTCCTGTGAGGCACATAAATGTTCGTGCAGAGATAAATAAACATCAAATGCCTGATGAGCATGGCCCAGATTGCGATAGAAATTTCCTATTTTTACCCAAGCGGCCTGACCGTCTGTATTTTCAGCAAACTTATCAAGCGAAAATGATCTTGGTAGGTTATCGACAAACCTTGCAGCGCCATCGCGCATTAAGAAATATTGCCAATATTCTTCTGGAATGTGGTTATTTATTAATTCCCATGATTCTATCTCAACGAGTGGATCAGCCCCTTTTTGCTTAACAACTTCTTCTCTTATGCCGTCAATCTTCACGGATTGTGTTCTTTCTTAACAGTTGAAACCATCACAATTATATCAAAATAGGATATGTTTGATACAGGAAGGAAGTTTTCACCACGGCATTACACTCAAGAGACCTTTACCCTTGGCTTGTCTCGGATCGGCCGGACGACTGATGAAAGCCGGGAAGCCGGAGTAAAGAACGAGCAAAGATGCTCGGGCAAGGGGATCAACTTAAACGTGGCCGGGGAAATCCTCCCCTCAGGCGGCTTCGCCCCCGGAGGTGCGGAGGCCCTTCAGGCTAAGCTGCACCATGCGGCCCTTGTCCCAGTCGTTTATGGTGGCGGCGAAGGCGGCGTCCACGGCCCCGGAATCGCTCACGAAGCCCAGTAGCTCGCCCATGCCCCAGCCTATGGCGTCGTGGGCGCAGTTTCCGCCCCGGAGCTTCACCTTCAGGTGGTTGTTTCCCACAACGCGGGGGTTTATGGGGTCCAGCCCCCTGGCCCCCAGGACGGGCGAGGGGTTGCCCGCGCCGAAGGGCTCGAGGCGCTCGAGCTCCCTCACCAGGGAGAAGGTCACGTCCCTCAGGTCCACCTCGGCGTCTATGTCGAGCACCGGCCGGAAGTCCTCCAGGCGCTCCCCGGCCAGGGAGTCCATCTCCCGCTCGAAGGCGGGAAGCTCCGCCAGGTCGAGCTTGAGGCCCGCGGCCTGCTTATGCCCGCCGAACCGGAGGAGGCGCTTCCTCAGCTTCGCGAGCGCCGCGTGGACGTCGAAGCCCCCGGCGCTCCGGGCCGAGCCCCTGGCCGCGCCGTCCTTTATGGAGAGGACGAAGGAGGGGCGGTTGTAGGTCTCGGCTATCTTCGAGGCCACTATCCCCAGCACCCCCTCGTGCCAGCCCTCGGCGGCAAGCACTATGGCCGAGCCGTGGCCCCTGCGCTCTATCATCTCGAGGGCCTCGCCGAGGACGGCCTCCTCGGTCTTCTGCCTCTCGGTGTTCATGCGGTCAAGGGAAAGTGCTATCTCCTCGGCCCTCTTTGACGAGTCCGTGAGCATGAGATCCACCACCTCGGTGGCGTCGGCCAGCCGGCCAGCGGCGTTTATCCTGGGGATGAGGGTGAAGGCCAGGAGGCCGGCCCTAAGCTCGCGCTTCCCCACGCCGGAGACGTCCCTCAACGCCCTGAGGCCGGCCCTCCGGGGGTCGGAGATGAGGGCGAGGCCCTCCTTCACTATCACGCGGTTCTCTCCCACCAGGGGCACGGAATCGGCAAGCGTGCCCAGGGCGGCCAGGTCCATGAATTCCAGGGGCTCGAGGCCCTCCGCCCCCCTGGCGAGGGCCTCCACGGCCCTAAGGGCTATGCCCGCCCCCGAAAGCCCCGCCGCCGGCGAGGCGGGAGCCTGTAGCTTGGGGTTTATCACCGCCAGCGCCTCCGGCAGCTCCGCGCCCGGCTCGTGGTGGTCCGTGATTACGAGGCCGATGCCCCGCTTCCGGGCCTCCCCGGCGGCCTCGAAGGAGGTTATGCCGCAGTCCACGGTTATTATGAGCCCCGCGCCGAGTGAGGCGGCCCGCTCCACGGCCCGGGGGTGGAAGCCGTAGCCGTCGGAGAAGCGGTTGGGGATGTAGTAGTCCGTCTCGATTCCAAGGATTCTCAGGGCCCCCACCATTATGGCCGTGGCCGTCAGGCCGTCGGCGTCGTAGTCGCCGTGGACGAAGACCCTCGTGCCCCTCTTCCTCGCCCCCAGCACGGTCTCGACGAGGTCGTCCACGCCGCCTATGTCGAAGGGGTCGCCCAGGGACTCCAGGGCCGGGGACATGAAGGCGGCTATCTCGGCCGGGGTCTTCACCCCCCGGTTGACGAGCACCTGGGCCAGGGCGGGCGGCACGGAGGCCGCGCGGCAGAGGTAGTCCAGGTATTCGGGGTTGGTCCTCTTCAGGAGCCAGCGCCTGTGCATCGCGCGCGCCCCCGGGCTATCTTCCCCTGAGTTTCTTGCCGCCCCAGAGGAGCACCACGGGGCTTGCGACGAATATGGAGGAGTAGGTGCCGATTCCCACGCCCAGTATTATGGCCAGCGAGAAGTCGTGGATGACCTCGCCGCCGAAGACGAAGAGGGACGCGGCGGCCAGGAGCGTGGTGAGGGAGACGATTATCGTCCTCGAGAGCACCTCGTTAATGCTGTCGTTCACGACGGCGTTAACATCGCGCTGCCCCCGGCGCTTGAGGTTCTCCCTTATCCTGTCGAAGACGACCACGGTGTCCGTGAGCGAGTAGCCCGCTATCATCAGGAGGGCGCTGACGAGGATGAGGTTTATCTCCTTCCCCAGGAGGTAGAAGATGCCCAGCACGGCCAGGACGTCGTGGAAGGTGGCCACCGTGGCCCCCACGCCGAAGCGGAACTGGAAGCGGAAGGCCACGTAGAGGAGGATGCCCGCCGTGGCGAAGAGTATCGCTATCAGGGCGTCCTTGCGGAGCCTCTCGCCCACCTTGGGGCCTATCTCGGTGGTGGAGTCCACCACGGGGTTGCGGTCGGCGAAGTTTGCCGAGAGGGTCTCGATTATCCGGTCCGAAAATCCCCCGAGGACGGCCTCCTTCTGCTTAACCCTGATGAGCACCTTGTCCTCCGTGGGCAGGTCCTGGAGGTCGAAGCCCCCGAGGCCCGCGCCGTCCAGGGCGTCCCTTATCTCCTGGAGCCCCGGGGCGTCGGAGAACTGTATCTGCACCGAGGTGCCCCCGGCGAAGTCGATGCCCAGGTTGGCCTTGCCCAGGGAGATCTGCACGATGGTGAATATCCCCAGGAGGACCAGGGCCGCCGAGAAGGTGAGGGCGTACTTCCGCTTGCCCATGAAGTCTATGTTCGGTTTCTTTATTAGCTCTATCATATGCTCAGGCTCTTGACCTCCCTCCGGGAGTTTACGAAGTCGAAGACCGTCTTGGTGCCCACCAGGGCGGTGAAGAGGTTGATGGCCACGCCGAAACTGAGCGTCACGGCGAAGCCCTTTATGGGCCCCGTGCCGAACTGGAAGAGGACCACGGCGGTGATCAGCGTCGTGACGTGGGAGTCGAAGATGGTCCAGAAGGCCTTGTCGTAGCCCGAGTCCACGGCGGCCCTGGGGGTCTTGCCGGCCCGGAGCTCCTCCCTCATGCGCTCGAACATGAGCACGTTTGAGTCCACGGCCATGCCGATGGCCAGTATTATGCCCGCTATGCCCGGAAGCGTGAGCGTGGCCTCGAGCATCGCCATGGCGCCCAGCAGCAGAAGTATGTTCAGCACCAGCGCCAGGTCCGCAATCAGGCCCGCGAGCCTGTAGTAGAAGACCATGAAGACCACCACCAGGATGGCCCCTATCAGGCCCGCCACCTTGCCGGCCTCTATGGAGTCCCTGCCCAGGGAGGGGCCCACGGTGACGTTCTGCAGGAGCTTCATGGGCGCCGGAAGGGCGCCCGCCTTGAGCACTATGGCCAGGTCCCTGGCCTCCTCCAGGGTGAACCGGCCCGATATCTGGGCGTTGCCCCCGGCTATCTTTTCCCTTATGACCGGGGCGGAGTAGACCGTGCCGTCCAGTATGATGGCCATGCGCTTCTGCACGTTGGCGGCCGTGACCTCCTCGAAGCGATTGGCCCCGGCGGGGTTGAACCTCAAGGAGACGTAGGGCTCGTTGAAGCGCTGGTCGATGGCCACGTTGGCCTCGCTCAGGAGGTCGCCCGTGAGTTCCACCTTCTTCTTGACCAGGAGCGGGGTCTTGGAGATTATCTCCCCCGTGGCCGTGTCCCTGTTGACCTCGAACATGAGCTCGTCGCCCTCGGGGACCCGGTCGGCGAACTGCTCCCTCACCTGGTCCTCGGCGTTGGGGGTGATGCTCTGCGGGAGGTCCACGGCCAGGGGCGCGTTTTCGTCCAGCATCCTGAACTCCAGCTGGGCGGTCTTCCCTATGAGGTCTATGGCCCGCTTGGGGTCCTTGACGCCCGGCAGCTGCACCACTATCTCGTTTGTCCCCTGGCGCTGTATGGCGGGCTCGGCCACGCCGAACTGGTCTATCCTGTTACGGATGGTCTCCAGGGCCTGATCCACCGAGTCGTCCTTGATGCGGGTCACCTCGCGGGGGATGAGCCTGTACCTGCCCTGGCCGGCGGGCTCAAGGACGGAGTATCTGTCCTCGATGAATTTCCTGACGGCGTCGGTGTCGGGCTTCACGTCGATGGAGGTCCCCTCGGCGGTGGTCTCGGCCTCTATGCCCTTGTCGGCCAGGTCCTCCTTGAGGGCGTCGGCGAGCCTCTCCACGGAGATCTCCACGGCCCTGTCGCCCTCGACCTCGAAGACCAGGTGAAGGCCGCCCTGGAGGTCGAGCCCCAGGGTCATGCCCCGCGAGGGCATCGTGCTCTTCCACCAGTTGGGGAGCTTCTGGTAGACGGGCAGGTCCGGAAGCAGGTAGACGAGGGCGGCGAGCGAAAGCGCCCCTATGAGCAGGAACCGCCAGAGGACGTTCTTTTTCAATCAGGCCTCCAAAGCGCAACCATTATAATATGCGGCTACACCACTATCGGCCCCGTCTCTATCGGACGATGGGGCCGGAATAATAAACGGTATATTGTGCAACAAACGGGGGGGATTACTCAAGTCGTGGGCGCCGCGCCCCGCGAAGGCCGACAATTGGGCCGTCTAAGCCGCGCCCGCGATGTGCAGCGGAAATTCGGAGACTTCACCCACGCAGTCACGGTTGTTGAAAATCGAAACTGTTGAAGATTTCATCCGGAAAGTCGCCGATGAAGAGATATCGGGGACCGCGGGGGTTATTTCTGTAATCCCCAGGGCATCGCACTGCCCCCGGGCCGTCTCCCCCGCTTCCTCGTAAAGAGCTGCGCAGGGATGATAAAAGACTTCATTTAAGATGCTGGAATCTTTGATTCCTTCTATCAAGTTTTCCGAACACCGGGAGAATAAAGCGGAATTCGCGTATATCCCTAATTTTCAAGAATCATAAAAAATATTAATGCGCTTGACATTCGGGGAGACATGTCGCAGAATAGGCCATGAAAGCGGGGGCATTTCTGATCCTGGCTTTACTTGCCGTATCAATGACGTCGCCGTTGACAGTTCACGCGCCACCTCCATCAGATCACAGCAGCCGAATTGTCAGTCTCGATTTCTGTAACGTATCCGGGAATGCATTGTCAGTTAAAGGCAATGTGCCCGCTATCCATGAATACACTTGCAACCTGTGCTTTTTAGAGTTTGGATGGTTTTGCAGGATATCCGACCCTCTTTCTATGCCTTTCTTTATCCCGTTTCAGCAGGACCGACCTCCCCGAGCCTGAACGCCCATCCCGAAGCTGTGGGTCGTTGGGGCAGTTTTTGACGCAAAGGCAGCCGTTCAGGCTGTCTTGGAAGCGTCGTCTCATTTTGCTATCTCCCCGACACCCGGCTCCGCTTCGGAAATAGTTGACAAGGGCCGAATCGGAGCTATTCTTTATCTATATTCTGCATCAGCGGGAATGGTCCGCAGGGAAACAAGATAACTTGAGGAGGACCAATGAGAACACGAAGGAGGACAGTGTTGATTCTCGCCGCATTCGCCTTCCTTGTCGTCGCTTGCGCGATTGGCATGGGAGGCACGGTCTTCGCGGCGGAAGGACCGCAATCCAGCAGTGAGTGCATCAAGTGTCACACGGATCTAAACAAGATGGACAGTTACGGCGCCGCTTCTGCGGGAGGGGCGGCGGCAGTAGCCGGTTGAGGCGTCTCGGCCCCTCGGGTGAGGGGCAGGGACACCTACGGCGTTGATCAAGAATTCGTTGATTCGGTGCATGGTCAGGTTGGCTGCATCAACTGCCACATGGGCGAAAATATCGACGACAGGGAGAAGGCCCACGAGGGACTCGTTAAAGACCCGTCCGAAGAGGACGGGGGCGGGGCATGCAGGCAGTGCCATGCAGACATAACGTCAACGTACAAAAACGCGATGCACTACAACCTCACCGGCATCAAGGACATCGTCGGCACCCTCATCGTTCCCCATCAGATGCAGGATACCCTTCTGCCGGCGGCCTGGGATCTGGACTGCGCCAACTGTCATGCCAGCTGCGGCAGCTGCCATGTGGCCTGGCCGAAGGTGGCCGAAGGAGGATTGCTTTACCGTCACCGCTTCCAGAAGACCCCACCCATGGAAAAGACGTGCTACGCCTGCCACGGCTCCCGTTTCGCAGGCGAATACATGGGGCTACTGGGGCCCAGCCCGGACGTTCATTATGAAAAATACCAGATGGTATGCACGGACTGTCATAAAGGCTCGGAACTCCACCATACGGAACCTGAAGGGGCCAAGCGCTACTACGCCACGGAGACGCCCCGCTGCGAACAGTGTCACCCCGATGTCGCCACGGGCAAATCACAGGTGGCCATGCACAACGCCCATGAGAAAGGTCAATTGGCCTGCACGATCTGCCACGCTACGGAGTATTTCAACTGCGTAAACTGCCATGTGTCCCTGGATGTCAAGGAGGCCGGAAAGATCAGGGTGATTTTCCCTTCCGATCCGCTTTCAACCTTCAAGATCGGCGTGAATATCGACCGGAGCCCCGGCAATCCCTACAAGTACAACCTGGTGCGTCATACTCCGATGAAGAAGGACTCTCTGGCTTCTCTCCGCTATTTCCAGGCCGTTTTGACGGGGACGCCGGGACCCAAAGACCTCATTTCCAACTACGACGCCTTGCCCACGTGGAACTCGGCTTCTGTTCACACCATCCAGCGCAAGACGAAGCAGAACAGCTCCTGCAACGCCTGTCACGGGAATAGGCAGCTCTTTCTCACGAAAGACGACTTGATGCCGGGCGACCCCAAGGCCAACCTCAAGATAATCGTCAACAAGATTCCGCCGGAGGTCAAGGAATGACATGGCCTGGCAAGGGAGACAGCGGACGCTTTATGCGGACAAGGTTATAAGGAGGAACCACATGAGCAGGAATTTGATACAGTCCATCATGATCGCAACGCTTGTGGCTCTGACGGGACTGCTCTCCTCGCCGGTGACGGCAACAGCGGGCAGCGCCCCACTGGTGAGTACGGAGTGGCTGGCTCAAAACCTCGACGCCCCGGGCATGGTGATCATTGACGTAAGGACCACGGCAAACTATGATTTCGGCCATCTGCCAGGAGCGGTAAGCCTGGCCTATTCAGGGCTGGAGCCTTACAACAGCGAAACGGGGTGCCAGCTGATGCCCCCGCCCGCCGACCTGACCACCATGTTCCAGTCCCTGGGAGTCAACCAGTCGTCCCACGTCATTATTTATGACGCGGGCAATACCACTCTTGACGCGACCCAGGGAGGTGCTGCGGTCTGGATCCTCGAATCCATGGGACACGAAAACGTCTCTTACCTTGACGGCGGGTTCACCAAATGGACATTCGAGGGACGGCCGATAGACAAGGTGAAACCGGCCCCGAAGGCGGGGGACTTCACCGCGAAGCTCGACGTCACCAAGGTGGCTACCCTGGACGACGTCATCGCCAACCTCAACACGAAGGAGGCGATTTTCCTGGATGACAGGAGCGCCGTGCAGCATTTCGGCGTCGAAAAGCGGGCCGACGTCGCCAGGTACGGGCACATCCCGGGCTCGATCAATTTCCCTGTCGATTTCATGACGAATGCGGGGATAAACCGCGGACCGGCCACGATAAAAAGCAGTAAAGAGCTCGAGGCCATGGCAGAGGGAGTGGGCCTTCCCAGTGACAAGAACGCCAAGATCATCGTCTACTGCAACAGCGCCCAGCAGGCGGGAATGGGTTACTTCGTCCTCCATGATGTAATGGGGTACAGGAATGTCAAGACATACGACGGCTCCATGCTCGAGTACGCGCAGGAAAAGAAGCTGCCGCTAGTAAAGTTCGGATGGGGCTTCGTGACCGAGTAGGAAGATGATATTTCAAATGCCATGGAGGAATCATGATGAACGCGTACAAGGTTAAACTTGTAGCATTTCTTGCTGCGGTGATTCTGGTTTCCTGCTCGCCCGCGGCAGAAACGCAGAAACTGGTGAGCGTCGACTGGCTTGCCGGGAACCTTAAGGCGCCCAATGTCGTAGTCCTCGATGTGAGGGTGTTTACTCAATACGATAGAGGCCATATCCCTGGCGCTGTGAAGGCTTTCGGTCCCTGGCAGACCATGAACGACGAGTATGTGGGTTTTATGATGCCGAAGGTGGAGGATCTCGTCGGGATGCTCCGAAGCTACGGCGTAAACAACAACTCCTATGTCATTCTCTACGACGAGGGGGTGACGGCCCAGGACACGGCCAAGAGCGCGAGGGCGCTGTGGACCCTTGAGGCCCTGGGGCACAAAGATGTTGCGATCCTCGACGGCGGCTTTGAAGCCTGGAAACAGGCGCAAAAGGCCATCTCCGCCGAGCCCGCCGCCCCCCCGGCGGGGAATTTCACGGGAAATCTCGTAAAGACCAAGCTGGCCACCTTGAGCGAGGTAAAGGAAGCCCTTAAGTCCTCCCGGGCGGTTTTTATCGATGACCGTTTGCCGGACGAGCACTTCGGTCACGAAAAGAAGAGCTACATAAAACGCTTCGGTCATCTCCCGGGGTCAAGGCTCTTGCCGGCAGACTTCATGACCAATGCCGGGGTAGAGTTCTCCCCCTCTTTCATGAGGGATAAGGCGGAGCTGCAACAGATGGCCAAGGGGGTGGGCATCCCGCCGGACAAGAACGCCGAGATCATAGCTTACAGCAACCGGGGCCTTCAGGCCGCCATGGGCTACTTTGTCCTTCACGACCTGCTCGGCTACAAGAACGTGAAGATTTTCGACGGCTCCATGCTGGAAGCCGCGGCGGACGAGAGCGTGCCAGTAGAGACAAACAGTTGGGGATACATGAAGAAGATGTAAGCCAGCCCTCATGAAGCAGCAATGGTTACCCGCGGGGAGGTCTGCGCAGCAAGGGCGGACTTCCCCGCCGGGAGCCTTTTCTGGTACCGCCCAAAATCCTTCGAAGCATTAAAATCTATCGCGGGCTCTCCGATTGCCGGTTCGCCGGCTCAACCCCATGCTGGTGCGGACCGGCGTGGTGGCCCGTGCCTTTGAGGTGTTCCAGGTGGGACTGGTGGCGGGCGGGGATCATGTGCACAAGCGGGGCAACGCACAAGAGCACTCCCAAGACCATGATTGCCTCGACCCTTGTGCGGCGCAGGAACCTTTTGGCGTAGAGGCCATCATCTCGCCTGCGCTCCGGCGGGGCTACATATCGAAGAGCAAGCAACAGGAAAAGGACGAGCTTTACGGAGAGCAGTCTGCCGTAGGGGGAGGTTATCAGTGCCTGAAGATTGCCGACCTCAAACCGGGCATTGTAGAGCCCGGCAAAAACCAACACGCTAAACACCGGCCCGAAGAAGGCGTAAAACCTGTCGGCCATGCCGGCCACTGCACGCTGTCGCAGGGCGTCCTCGGTAACAATGGCTGGAGAGGCGACGGCGGCAATGGACAGCAGGGCGCCGCCCCATGAGGAAACGGCCAGGAGGTGAAGCCAGTCAGAAAGCTGCTGCGGACTGAAATCGCCAAAGTCGGCGGCGTGGCTCGACGCGCTGCGGGTAAAGGCAATGACTGCGCCGGCTGTGAGGAGGAGGGAGGCAAAGAGGCGGGAACCGCTGCGCCGCCCGCCGGCCCACCACAGGGCGCAAGCGACAAAGACGCCTAAGCCGGAGCCGCTCATCTCAACGCTCCTCTGTACGAGGACGCATATACTGCTTATGATAATCGCCGGAAGACACACGCCGAGCAGCTTGTACAGGCGCTCCGAAACCAGCTTAAGCGGCTCCGCGTCCGGACCCGAGGGCCGCACCAGCCACATAAGACACCAGGCGGCCCCGATTAAAGTGGTCAAGGCTAGGAGGTCCAGGAATGTAATTATGGTGTATGTATGGTCTTGAAGCACTCCGGCTGCCTCATTTAATCACAAACGTGTAGTCCCCGATGGTCCGGTGCCCGTCCCTGGCCACGACGTTCCAGAACACGCGATAAGCACCCGCCGGAAGCGGGGGCAGGCTCGCCTCAAGCAGCGTCGGGTCGGAGGAGGCCACATGGCCGTCACCATTGTCAACCTGATTTCCGCTCATGTCCTTGACGACAATGGACGAAAACAGCGGCTCCATGGCTCCGTCGAACCAGATGCGGACGTGTGTTGGAGGGTCAAGCACCTCCTCGCCCACCTTGGGTTCTGAATGGTCGGGGAAAACATGCCCCAGGGACAGCACGGGCAAGACGCACAGAAGCACAAGGGGAAAGAGCACTGCCGCCGCCCATCGGGCAACCCTCAGGCTGATCATCAGGGGAATATGGGTTTCCCGATGCTGTTCGGGAACATGTCGTCAATGAAGAGATGCACGAGGCCGAGGACGCCGACATTATGCCCGGTGCGCGAGTTAATGGGGATTTGAGCGGCAATGCCCAGCTGGAACTGCTTTCCGAACCATATGATCCCCGGGTTCACCGTCCCCGTCGTCTGCCCCTCGCAGTCCTGGTTCAGGCAGGTCTCCATGGGAAACTCCACTATGACGACCATGCGCTTGAGGGGGTCCCCGAGACCCACATCCTTTACGAACGATTGAAGGTACTGGAGATTGTACTGGACTGTGAAACCCCAGCTCAGGGTAATCGGGTTGAGTTTCTCCTCGCCATCGACGACGGTCTTGCTCTTTGCGGGGAAGTTGGGGCCGATGACCCCCGTTACGGCCAGCGGCCTTAGGAACTTCACCGATTCGGGCAGGTCGCCGAATCCCTTTCCGAAGAAAACCGCCGGCGAAATTGTGGAAAACGAATTCGCTTCCGCCTTTCTGGCGCCGGTGTCGCCAAGCTCGACCCCCACGCCAAAGGAAATTAGCGCCTCATGCTCCTCGCTCGTGAGGGCTTGGTACTTAAGCCCCAGCTCAAGGTTTCCGAAGCCCCTCTCCGTCTCGGCCCCCTCGAAGTCCAGTATCCTGTACTCCTCTTCCAGGGACATTCCGAGGCGGGGAGTGATTCTCTTGGAATATTCGAATGAGAATTCAGACGCCTTGACGGCAGGCTCGTCTTCCTCTCCGGGTTCCTTGATGTGGCTGAACAAGATGGAAAACTCATCGGATACGAAAGGGTCCTCGACAACGAACGTGGTGGGAAAGAACCGCTTCCCCGCGAACCCATGAGCAAACGAAGACGCAGGCATCAAAAGTGTGAGCGAGATTATGACCAAGACCGCGCCCAATGCCATACCACACTGGCGGCGGGTGAAGACAACAATCCCGCTCTTGCTGCCAGGTTTACCCACCGACCCTACCTGCGGCTCCCATGCCTTCTTTTCCGCCGCCTCGGCTATGCATTCCATGCCCGTTCCTCCACCCTAAAAAAACCGGTATTTCCCTCAAGTGCAATGCTATCAGTTAATTTCAGAGTAGTCAATCGAGGGTGTGTCGCCGAGAAAGCGCCCATAAACTGCCCAAATCACGGTGGCGGCAGGCCAATAGAAATTATACTTTTCAGGTGCTTATTTACATCTCAGCTCCGAAGTTCATTGCTGACCCCGGCATTCGGACAACAGGAACTCTTGTCCCTTCTATAGGCTTCAAAGCCCACGCTTGGGAGGGTGAGGGCCAAGGAAAAGGTCGTCCGGGTTTCGCCGCAAAGGGTTTCCGGGATGTTCCGCAAACGTTTCCGGAATACCCCGAGGGAGCCCTAAGGCAGGGACTCGACGAACCTGACGTACTTCGCCGGCGGGTTGAGGACCTCTACGCCCACGCTGCTGGCCTGCTCGGGGGGCACCTTTTCGTGGGCCCACCGGACTGCGCAGTGGAGGGTCACGGAATCGCCGGAGGGGAGCTCAAGGCCGATGTCGACCCTCTCGCCTGGCGTGAGCCTGGCCATGCTGTGCGAGGGGCTCGTGACGAGGCGGATGCCGTGCTCCGAGATGTCCTCTATCAGCACCCCCTTCTTCTCGCCGCCCGATATCCTCTGCGCCTTCAGGCGGACCTTCCGCCTGCGGGAGCGCCTTCTTTCCTTCACCGTCATGTGGCCGCCCTCCGGAATTTTGCACCATTATATCAGGTCGGCCGGAAAAAGGGGCAGGGCTCCTGAGGTTTTCCCTCCGGGATTTAGCTCGTTGGAGATGAAAAGGGCTCGTGGGAGAAGGCGGGCGCGCCTCAGGCCATGCGGCTATCGTTTATGAAGAGCCGGAACTCGCATCCCAGGGCCCGGGCCGCCTTGCGGCACTCGGCCATGCGGGAGAGGAATATCTGGAAGTACTCGATGACCTGGGAGATGCGGGTGTCGATGACCAGGGAGAGGGTGATGGTCTTCTTCTCGGCGTCCACGGCCAGGTTGCTCTCCGTGGCGGCGTAGTTCACCCTGTCGTGGATGTCCTCGCTGATGCTTCCGCTGGTGCGCACGCGGGAGCGGTGGACGTCGGACTTGTCCGCTATCACCAGGGCCGCCGTAACGGGGTCGGGTTTGACCATGCCCTCGTCCTCCTCGTGGGTCACGATGGCGGCCATCACCCGGCCTATCTCCCGGAGGTCGAAGCCCAGCTCCTCGAGGATCTCCTTCGCCAGGACGGCCCCTATCCTGTGGTGCTGGACCCTGCCGGCCATGTTGCCTATGTCGTGGAGGAAGCCCGCCACGGCCGCCAGCTCGGCGTCCCGGCGGTCGAAGGAGAGCTCCTCCAGTATCTTGAAGGCCGTGCGCGAGACTATGTCGGCGTGCCTGAGGCCGTGCTCGGTGTAGCCGATGCTCTCGAGGTAGCGGTCGGCCATCTCGATGTAGACGGTGGCCTTTTCGTAGTTGCGGACGGCCTCTATGCCCGGCGCGGAATCAGCTCTCGTCGGCGGTGCTTCTGAGCGACGCAATATAGGACTTTCCGAACTTCACCCTTACGTTCTCGGCTATCTTCAGGGTGACGGTATTCTGACCCACGTCCTCCACGAGGCCGTATATGCCGCCCGAGGTGACGACCTTGTCGCCCTTCTTTACGGCTGCCAGCATCTCCTTGTGCTCCTTGGCCCGCTTCTGCTGGGGCCTGATGAGGAGGAAATAGAAGATGACGAATATTATTATTAGCGGTAGGAACCCGGCCAGGGGGCTGCCCCCGCCGCCCTCGCCTGAGGGCGGGGCCATGGCCCACGCCTCGGACACGAACAAGGAGTTTATAGCCTCTAACATTGGGAAACCTCCAAATTTTTGATTGAATATACTAAACCCTACCGCGCCCGATAATCAAGGCGACGCGGGGTTTCGGCGGCCGTCTCCCCGCCCGGGCCGCTGCGGTGCGTTCGGGGAACGCACCCTACATCTTTTCCAAAGAGGGATAAAGATTGCAGGAATGACGAGAGAGTGCCCTGCTATCTCTCCTATTCGTAGCTCTTTGCGTCCACGAAGGGCATTGCCCCGCCCGTTACCCTCGGCATGACGCCGTCCCACTTCTCGATGGCCTTCATCTGGGCCTCTATCTGCCGGAGCTTTATGAGGTCCGGCGAGACGTTCTGCTTCTGGAGCCTCAGGGACTCTGCCTCGGCCTGAGCCTGGGTTATCTTCTGCTCCTTCTCTATCTTTATGCGTTCGAGGTCGCGCTGGGACTTCAGCACGCGCTGATCGGCCACCTGCTTCTCCTCGATGGCCTGCGCGAACTGTTTTGAGAACTGGAAGTCCACTATCGCGAAGGCATCTACCGTGATGCCGTAGTCCAGCAGTCTCTCTTTGAGGAGCGCCTTCATGTCGTCGCTGACCTTCTCGCGTTTGGTGATGAGGTCCACGGCGGTGTACTTTGCCGTCACGGCCTTGACGACCTCCTGCACGGCGGGGTCGATGATCCTGTCCTTGAAGCCGGTGCCGATGTTCTGGTAGACCCAGTTGGCCCTGTCTGGCTGGATGTGGTAGTTAAGGGCTATCGTGGAGCGGGTCTCCTGTATGTCGGCGGAGGCGGCCACGGCGTCGGTCTGCGACTTCTGCACTTTCACGTCCACCTTCACGACTTCCTGCATGACGGGGACCATTAAATGGAGCCCCTCGTTCAGGACTTTGTCCTGCACGGCCCCGAAGTTCATCACCACGCCCCTCTCGCCCGCCCCGACCTTCACGAACGGGTTGAGCATCAGCACCACCACGGCAATTATGATTATCACTATGCCAATGATCGCCCCCTTCGGCGCCTTCAGCCCTTTTCCCTTTAGCTCGCTGACTATGTCTCCGTTCATGACTACTCCTTCCTTAAGTCTAACATCACCTATTGTAAGGCAATCACCTGCGGGGGTCAACGTGGGTCCCCACCGGGCCGCCTGGCAGGCGGGGGCGGAGCTTTGCTATAATTAGGCATGCCCATCTTCGAATACAAGTGCGGCTCCTGCGGCGAGGAGTTCGAAAAGCTCGTCTTCGGCTCCACCGAGGTCAGGTGCCCCAAGTGCGACGGGGCCGAGGTCACGAAGAAGTTCTCCACCTTCGGCATGAGCGGCGTGGAGAAGCCCTTCTCCGGAAGCTCCTCGGCGGGCTGCACCTCCTGCTCGAAGTCCACCTGCAGCTCCTGCAGCTACGGGGCGCGCGCCCGGGAAGGGCCCTCAGACCTCCCTGGCTGTGACCTTCCGGTAGAACTCGCACTTCCTGCAGTCCTCGCACTTCTGCGCAAAGGTCCCCTGCACCTTGCCCTCGCAGAAGGTTCCCGCCACCACCCAGCAGACCCTTCCGAAGTGCGGGTAGGCGGGGCACTTTATCTCGCTGTCGGTGTCCCTGCCGCACTTCATGAACTCCCAGCAGGGCACTCCCTTGAGGTCCCTTTCGCTCTGGTAGGGGAAGAAGAGGCTCATCGTCAGCCCCCCCTCGGGCCTGTTTCTGGCCGAGATGAACCCGCCGTGCTCCTCCATTATCTTTCGGCTTATGGAGAGCCCCAGGCCCGTGCCGTGGCCTATCTTCTTGGTGGTGTAGAAGGGCTCGAAGATTAGATGGAGCTTGTCTTCCGGGATCCCGGGGCCGGTGTCGGAGACGTGGAGGGCCACGTAGGTTATGCCGTTGAGCTCCACCTCCGAGGTGC
Source organism: Nitrospirota bacterium (assembly GCA_037385265.1). Classification (GTDB taxonomy): domain Bacteria; phylum Nitrospirota; class Thermodesulfovibrionia; order Thermodesulfovibrionales; family JdFR-86; genus JARRNG01. The sequence continues at coordinate 14,488 of JARRNG010000045.1, read as the reverse complement.
CCACCGAGAGGGTCCCCCCGCCGGGCATGGCGTCGATGGCGTTAGAGACCAGGTTGTCGGCCGCCTGCCTTATCTGGTCCCGGTCCACGAGCGCGTGGAGTTCCGTCGCGAAGTCCGTCTCCACCCTTATGGACTGCTCCCTGCAAAGGTCGCCGAAGGCCGCCAGGGAGCTCTCGATGGCCGGGGTGAGGGGCTGCCGCTCGAAGTTGAGCTTCGCCTCCCGCGAAAACGTCAGGACGTCCCGGAGGATGTGCTCGAGCCTGTCCACCTCGGCCACGACTATCTCGGCGTACTCCTTCTCCTTTTCGTTCTCGGCCATCCTGAGGAGCCGCCGGCCGAACCCGCCCAGGGCCGTCAGGGGGTTCCTTATCTCGTGGGCGATGTCCGCCGTGAGCCTCCCGAGGGCGGCCAGCTTCTCGGCCTGCACTAGGCGGCCCTGGGCGCTCTTTATCTCCTCGCTCTTTTTCCTCACCTCCGCCTCGAGGCTCCGGGTCCAGTCCTCGAGCCTCCCCCGGGCGGTGCCGATCTCCTCGGTCATGGCGTTGAAGGTGAGGGCGAGCCTGCCTATTTCGTCGTGGGAAGTGGCCGGAACCCTCTGCGAGAGGTCGCCCGAGGAGACGCTCTCCATGCCCCTGGAAAGCCCGGTCACGGGCCTCAGGACGAACCGCCAGAGCACGAGGTAGAGGACGGCCGTGAAGAGGGCTATGAAGGCGAGCATGTATAGCGAGGTGTCCCGCACCTGGCCGGCCACCATGGCGTCTATGGGGCCTAGGGAATAGTCCGTCACGAGGACCCCCAGGACCTTGCGGTCCGGGGCGTGGGCGTGGCACGGGGCGGTCTGGCAGTCGGGCTCGTTCCGGATGGGCTCCACGTAGCTGAGAACCCTCTGCCCCGAGGGGTCTTCGTAGACCGTCCACTGCTTTCCGTCGGTGATGGCCTTCTCCGGCCTCAGGGGGTCCTTGTGGCAGCCCACGCAGGCGCTGCTGGTGAGTTCCAGCCGCCTCCCAATCTCCCCCTTTTCGGAGGAGTAGGCGATAGTGCCCCCTCCGTCGAGGACCATCACCTTGCTGATGGACTCCGCGCCCCCGATGGACTCCACGGCGCGCTGGATGCCTTCCCTGTGGAAAAGGAGCATGTCGTCCCTGAGGCTCCGCTTCATGACCTCGGAGAAGGAGGCCACGAAGGCCACGGAGTTGTCCATGAGGTGTTTCTTGTCCTCCCTGACGTAGGCATACCAGAAGACGGCGCTCCCCAGGAGGATGAGGGCTCCCAGGACCGCAACCAGCTTTCCGGTCAGCGAATCGGCTATGTGTCTTAAGAAGTTCGACATGGCCCCCCGGCGCTCCTCTTAGTTCAAGTATAGCGCAAAGCCGGGGGCGTTTCGATGCGAGCCCCCCAGAGGCCGCTCCGTCAGCGGGCGTTTCGCCTTCGCGAGGGGCCGCCCGCGCATATCGGAGGCGGGGCCGCCCGGCGGGGCTTTGTGCTAAAATGAATCTCTCAAATGGCCGGCAAGAAGGGAATCGTATATCTCATAGGCGCGGGGCCGGGCGACGTGGGGCTTTTGACCGTCAAGGGCCGGAGGTGCCTCGAGCGGGCCGACGTGGTGGTCTACGACTTTCACCTCAACGCCCAGATCCTCAACTACATAAACCACGACGCCGAGTTCATATACGCCGGAAAACGCGGCGGCCGCCACACCATGGAGCAGGAGGATATAAACTCCCTCCTCCTCGAGGAGGCCGCCAAGGGGAGAGTGGTGGCGCGCCTCAAGGGCGGCGACCCCTTCGTCTTCGGCCGCGGGGGCGAGGAGGCCGAGGCCCTCTCGGCCGCGGGCGTGCCCTTCGAGGTCGTCCCCGGGGTAAGCTCCGCCGTGGCCGCGCCGGCCTACGCGGGCATCCCTCTTACGCACCGCAAGTACTCCTCCACCTTCGCCGTGATACCCGGCTACGAGGACACCACGAAGGAGAACTCCTCCATAGACTGGTCGAAGCTCGCCACGGGCGTGGGCACCCTGGTCTTCCTGATGGCGGTGAAGAACATAGAGACCCTCTCGCGGAAGCTCATGGACAACGGCCGCCCCGCCGACACCCCCGTGGCCATCGTGCGCTGGGGGACGAGGGCCGACCAGACGACCCTGACGGGCACCCTCCAGGACATCGCTGCCCAGGTCAGGGAAAGGGACATCCGTCCCCCCGCCGTCATGGTGGTGGGCGAGGTGGTTAGGCTCAGGGAAAAGCTCAAGTGGTACGAGCTCAAGCCCCTCTTCGGCGTCAGGATACTGGTCACCCGGGAGCACGCCGAGGGGTTCGGGGCCCTGGAGGACCTGGGGGCGGAGGTGATAGAGTTTCCCACCATCGAGGTGGCTCCGCCCGTGGACTGGCTCTCGATGGACAGCGCCCTCGGGGGCATAGCCACCGGCGAGCGGGTGCCCCACTGGCTGGTCTTCACGAGCGTAAACGGGGTCAAATACTTCTTCGACAGGCTCTCCGTCGTGGGCCTCGACATCAGGGAGCTAAAGGGCATAAAGGTCTGCGCCATAGGCAGGAAGACGGCCCGGGCGGTGGAGGCCCTGGGCATCAGGGTGGACCTCATGCCCGAGAAGTTCAACGCCGAGGGCCTGGTGGAGGCCTTTCGCCGGCAGTGCGGGGGGAGCCTCCGGGGGGTGCGCATCCTCCTTCCCAGAGCCGCCGAGGCCCGCGAGGTCTTCCCCGAGGCGGTGCGCGCCGAGGGGGGCGAGATAGAGGTGCCCGTGGCCTACCGGAGCGTGATGCCCGAGACCAGGGGGAAGCGCCTTAAAAGGTTCCTCAAGGAGGGGCGCATCTCCGTGGCCACCTTCACGAGCGCCGCGACTTTCAACAACTTCCGCGAGATCCTCGGCCCCGACGCCGAGGACCTCCTCCGGGGCGTGGCCATCGCCGCCATAGGGCCGGTGACCAAAAAATCCATCGAAAAAACAGGGCTTAAGGTGGACATCGTCCCCGCCGAGGCCACCGTGGAGGCCATGGCCGAGGCCATCAGGGAGCATTTTCTCCGGAGGCCTTGACACCCCCCTTAACATCCGGCGGTTTTTGTCCTACAATTATCTTAGAAGGTCTACCGGTGGGGAAGGAGTGAAGTATTCCGAAGCCTCGCGGACGAACCGCGCGCTTGCCTTTAAGGAGGGTGCCCATGGCAAGAATCGATGTAGAAGAGTACAGGCGAATGTACCTCAAGGAGGTGCAGGACCGCATAATGGAAAAGAAGGACCAGATCCCCAACTACTCCTCGAAGCTCCTGAACGACGCGCTCCTCGAAGTAATAAACATGAAGGCCGACCCGGATACCTGGGAGGTCGAGGTCCCCGACGACAAGGAAATGGCCCTGAAGGACGCGGAAACGAAGATACTCGACATAATGGGGCATAACAAGGACCTCGGGACGGGAAAGAGCTGGTAGGAGATATATACCGGCAGAGAGGCCCTAGACGGTAGACGCCACGAAGGGGGGCCCGCCAGGGCCCCCCTTTTTCCTTCCCCCTGTTCTATAATCCCCGCAATACCTGAAGCCTGGAAAGGGAGGCGCACGTGAAGACCTTTGACCTGAGAACAAAGGCCCTGGAAGAGGGCGGCGAGTACGTCCTGGGCGTAAAGGACACGGGGAGCCACGCCTGCTACATGATCTACGGCGTCCTCAGGCCGGGCGAGGAAGGGCGCCTCGTAAAGCCCGGCGCCGGTCACGAGGAGCTCGTGCTGGCCCAGAGGGGGGACCTGGCGGTCACGGGGGGAAAGCTGAGCTTCACCCTCGGCGAGGGCACGGCCTTCCATATCAGGGGAGAGGAGGAGTGCTTCCTTTCTAACCCCTCAGCCGAGGAGGCCGTCTACGTGGTTTCGGGGGGCCACTCCTCCGGGGAAGGGCACGGTTAGCCCCGCCTGATGTAGAGCCTCTTTACGCCCGCGATGGAGGCTATGGAGTCCACCAGCGGCTTGTTCGAGATTTTGTGCCTGAGGGCGATGGTCATCCTGTAGGTTATCTCCGCCGTGGTGTTGTCCTTTTCGTAGTCTATGTTGTGGGGCACGGCGCCGCCGGCGGAGAGGGCGTCGAAGACCTCCTTTTCCTTCAATCCCTCCTCGGCCACGACCATGAGGCTAACGAAGGACATCCTGGCCATCCTGCCCTCCACTATCCTCAGCACGAAGAGGGCGAAGAAGGTTATCACGAAGGCCCAGGTGCCGGCCACGTAGAGGCCCGAGCCCACGGCAAGCCCTATGGCCGAGACCATCCAGAGGGAGGCCGCCGTGGTGAGGCCGTGGACCGATACGCCGGTCTTCACTACAACGCCCGCGCCTATGAAGCCCACGCCCGTTATCGCGCCCATGGCTATCCTGGCCGGGTCCACCCTCATGAAGGAGGGGTCCGTGGGAATGAGGAAATAGTAGTTTTCGGAGACCACCATCAGGAGCGTCAGGGCCAGGCACACCAGCATGTGCGTGCGGAAACCGGCGGGCCTGCCGTGGACCTGCCGCTCGAATCCTATGATGCCCCCGAAGAGGGCGCCCAGGAGGAGCCTGAGGACGATTTCGTGTTCCGTTATCATTTGGTTGCTCCTATAATCTTTACGAACTTGCGCTTGCCCACTTGGATGAGGTAGTCCCCGGGCGGGAGCTTTTCCTTCGTGTCGGTGACCTTGTCGCCCCCGACCTTCACCCCTCCCTGCCTGATGAGCCTCACGGCCTCGGAGGTGGAGCTAACGAGGCCGCCTTCCTTCATAATGTCGGCTATCCAGCGTCCCCGTGCGGGGGCTTCCCACCTGATCTTCACTTCCGGCACCTCCGAGGGGAGGCCCTTTTCCCTGAAGACGCGCTCGAACTCGCCTCGGGCCCCGTGGGCTGCCTCCTCTCCATAGTATCGCTTCACTATCTCGAAGGCCAGCGCCTCCTTGGCGTCCTTGGGGTTGACCTTGCCGCCCTTTACGTCGGCCTTGAGCTTGAGGAGCTCGCCCGTGGAGAGGTGGCTCAGGAGCTCGTAGTAGCGGAGCATGAGGTCGTCGCTTATGGACATGGTCTTTCCGTACATCTCCGCCGGCTCCTCGGTGATGCCTATGTAGTTGCCCAGGCTCTTTGACATCTTCTTCACCCCGTCGGTGCCCTCAAGGAGGGGCATGAGCACCAGGCTCTGGGGCTCCTGGCCGTACTCCTTCTGGAGGGTGCGGCCCACCAGGAGGTTGAACTTCTGGTCCGTGCCGCCGAGCTCGACGTCGGCCTCCAGGACCACCGAGTCGTACCCCTGAACGAGGGGGTAGAAGAACTCGTGGATGCTGATGGGGTTTCCCTTCTCGTAGCGGTTCCGGAAGTCCTCGCGCTCGAGCATGCGGGCCACCGTGTAGCGGCCCATGAGGCCCACCATCTCGGCCGGCGTGAGCGTGTTCATCCACCGGGAGTTGAACTCTATGCGGGTCTTTTCGGGGGCGAGTATCTTGAATATCTGTTCCCTGTAGGTGCGGGCGTTTTCCTCCACCATCTCGCGGGTGAGGGGCCTGCGCATCTCGTTCTTTCCGCTGGGGTCCCCTATCATGCCGGTGAAGTCGCCGATGAGGAATATCACCTCGTGCCCCAGCTCCTGGAACTGCCGCATCTTCTCGATGAGGACCGTGTGGCCCAGGTGGATGTCCGGGGCCGTGGGGTCGAAGCCCGCCTTCACCTTTAAGGGGGCCTTCTTGGCGTAGGAGCGCTCGAGCTTCCGGAGGAGCTCCTCCTCCATGATGACCTCGGCCGCGCCCCGCTGGATGGTCTCCATCTGCCTTTCGGGCTTCCGCATTGAGATATGATACTTTATTGGCCCGGGGCGGTCAACGCGAAGGGCCGCGATTCTCTGGGGCGAGTTGAAGGCAAGAAGCGCGGTGCGAAGGCGCCCCGCGGGGTCCTATTGGGAGGCTTCCGGGGCTTCTATTGTATGGAGGGGCCCCGTATGATTATAATTGCATCAAAACGAGGGAAGGGGGCAAAGTTTGGAGAGCTCGAAGAGGCCGTCAGTCGTGACATTCGTGGGATGGGCCTACGTCCTGGTCTCCCTCCTGATGCTTCTTTCCGGTTTGATGGGAATTGCGGCCGTGATCCTTGTGGAGGCGGCGGGCCGCGAGGGCCTTCCCAAGGCCCTGGAGGGGGCGCCTGCGATGTTCTACGTAACGCTGGTTTTCATAAGGCATTTCGGGGCCCTGGCCTTCCTCCAGGTGGTGGTGGCCTCGCTGGTGCTCTTTTGCGCTGCGAAGTTCATGAGGCTCCGGGCCTGGGCCCGGTCGGCCCTGGAGCTTTTCACCTGGCTCTCCCTGCTGGGCCTCCTGTCCTCGGGCTTCCTCGTGGTCAAGGCCTGGTTGAAGATGACGGCAGAGATGCCCCCGGCCATGACGGCGCCGCTTTCTTCGGGGTCCTTCACCCTCCTGGGGGCGGCCCTCTGGGGCGTCTTCATGCTCCTTCTCGCCGCCTGCGCCGGGCTGCTCCTTTGGGCCCTCCGGAGCAGGACCGTGAGGGAGGCGGTCTCCTAAGCCGTGGAGAGGATAGCCATCACCATGGGCGAGCCCGGCGGCATCGGGCCGGAGGTGGCCCTCAAGGCGGCGGCCTCGACGAGGAACGTCTGCCTGCCCCTTTTGGTGGGCGACGCAGGTCTCTTCAGGGCCCTGAGGGGCAGGCTGGGCATCGACGTAACGCTTAAGGAGGTCTCCTCGCCGCCCGAGGAGGCGGCCCCGGAGTTCATCGCGGTGGTGGACACGGGCCGGGCCGTGGGCTTCGAGGTGGGCGCCCCGACGGCCGGGGGCGCCGTTGCCTCGGTCGATGCGATAAGGAAGGCCGTGGCCCTGGCCCTGGAGGGGCGGGTCCACGCCGTGGTGACCTCGCCGATATCGAAGGAGGCCCTCCGTATGGCCGGCTTCGGCTGGCCAGGCCACACCGAGATGCTCGCCGAGCTCACGGGGGCCGGGGAGTACACCATGATGCTCGTGGGCGGCACGCTCAGGGTGATACTGGTGACCATACACTCCTCCCTCAAGGACGTGCCGGCCCTCATAACCAGGGAGTCCGTGGCCAGGACTCTCAGGCTCGCGGCCCTGGCGGCGGAGATGCTGGCCATAGAGTCCCCGAGGATAGCCGTGGCGGGCTTAAACCCCCATGCCGGCGAGGCCGGAATGTTCGGCCACGAGGAAAACGACATAATCGCCCCCGCCGTGGAGGACGCCCGGAGGGAGGGGCTTCCCGTGGAGGGCCCCTACCCGCCCGACACGGTCTACTTCAAGGCCGCCCGGGGGGCGTTTGACATCGTCGTCTCGATGTACCACGACCAGGGCCTCATCCCCCTTAAGCTCCTGGCCTTCGAAAGCGGCGTCAACGTCACGGTGGGCCTGCCCATAATCAGGACCTCGCCCGACCACGGCACGGCCTACGAGATAGCGGGCAAGGGGACGGCAAACCCCTCGAGCACCATAGAGGCCGTGAAGCTCGCCCTCAGGCTAAAGCTCCCCGGCCGCTGAGCCGCTCCCCTCACAAACCTGACGCTTTTCGGAATCTCATGAGAGCATGTATCATCCTGATGCCGGAAGAGGGCTCGCCCTTGAAGAGATTCCGAACGAGGCACCGGATGCTACTTCCAGAGTCTCAGGCTTATGCGGGCGCGGGGGTCTTCTTCAGGTTGACGTAGAGCTGCTGGGAGATGGAAAGCAGGTTGTTCACCATCCAGTAGAGCACCAGCCCCGAGGGGAAGTTGAGGAACAGGAACGTGAATATCACGGGCATGAACATCATGAGCTTCTGCTGCTTGGGGTCCCCGGCGCTGGGGGTCATTTTCTGCTGCACCACCATGGATACGCCCATCACGATGGGCAGGATGTAGTAGGGGTCCTTGGCCGAGAGGTCGTGTATCCAGAAGGCCCAGGGCGCCTCCCTGAGCTCAATGGATATGAGGAGCACCTTGTAGAGGGCGAAGAAGAAGGGTATCTGTATGATCATGGGCAGGCAGCCCCCCAGGGGGTTGACCTTGTGCTTCTTGTAGAGGCCCATCATCTCGGCCTGCATGCGCTTGGGGTCGTTCTTGTACTGCTCGCGTATCTGCTGCATCAGGGGCTGCACCTGCTGAAGGCGACGCATGGAGCGCTGGCCCTTGTTTACCAGGGGGATGAAGGGTATCCTGAGTATGAGCGTGAGGATTATTATGGACCAGCCGTAGTTTCCCACGATGCCGTAGAGCCACTTCAGGAGCCAGAAGATGGGCCTCGCCAGTATCGAGAAGAACCCGAAGTTCACGATGTTCTTGAGGTCAGCTCCCGCCTCGCCGAGGTAGTCCTGGCTCTTGGGGCCCGCGTAGAGGGTCAGCGAGTGGGCGCCCGGCGCGCCCTCCAGCGACACGGCCGGCAGGCCGTGGAGCATCCACACCTTTCCTTCGGCCACGGGGGCCGCGGGCACGAGGGCGGCGCAGAAGTACTTGTCTTCCATGGCCGCCCACTTTATTTCCTGTCCGGGGAAGACCTTCGGCCCCTCCTTGAGGTGCTTGGGCTTCACCTCCTCAAGCTCGGTGCCTATCTGAAAAGCCGGCCCCACGTGGGAGTATCTCTCCTGCTTCTTGTGGATGCCGAAGTCGGGGCCCAGGGTAATCTGGTATTCCGGGACGCCGTTCACCTCGTCTTTGATGTCCACCGTGTAGGTGTCGTGGTGGAAGGTGTAGGTCCGCCTTATCGAGACGTCGCCCTTGGCGAAGGTGAAGACCAGCGAGCCCGCGGGCCTCTCCGCGGAAAGAGACAGGTCCTCGCCCTGCACCGAGAAGTTCATCGAGGAGACCGAGAAGTCGTCCTGCCATCCCAGGGCCAGGGCCTCGTAGGGGCCTCCCTTGGCGAGGAGGTCGACGCCGCGGCCGTCGGGGTCCTTGTAGTCCTTTAGGGTCCACCTCCTGACGGTGCCGCCCCTGGAGCTGAACTCGGCCTCGTAAAGGGGTGTTGCCACCCTCACTATCTGCTCGGCCCTTGGCGCCTCGAAGGGCGCGATGCCCTCGGCGGCCCCGGGCTCGGGGGCCGGCGCCTCGCCCGCCGCGGCGTTTACGGCGGGGGCCTGCCTCTGGGCCGTCACGGGCTTCGGTGGCGGGGGTTTAACGAAGAAGACCTGCCAGAGTATGATGATTGCCACCGAAAGGACTACGGCGATGATGGTTTTCTTTTCCATGCTCTACCTGACCGGGTCGTAGCCACCGGGGTGAAGGGGATGGCACTTGAGGATCCTCTTTGCGGCCAGCGCCAGGCCGCGCCGGGCGCCGTGGCGCTCCACCGCCTCCCTGGCGTAGCAAGAGCACGTGGGCGTGAACCTGCAGCTTGCTGGAAGGAGCGGCGAGAGGGCCGCACGGTACAGGTCTATCGAGAAAAGGATGGCCTTCTTTATTGGGAGCATCGGGTGCTCAAGGTCCCGGGGGTCTTAAACGCCAAGCCTCTTGCGCCCCTTGGCGCGCCTGTTCTTTATGACCCTGCGGCCGCCCACGGTGCGCATCCTCTTCCTGAAGCCGTGTGTCCTCTTCCTCTTAATGTTGTGAGGGCGAAATGTAGTGTAAGTTCCCATGGCCTTTTAATATAAACCCGCGGCCCGGCAATGTCAACCGAGCCCTCCCGAAGCATAGGGATTAATTCACTTTTCGCGGGCCGGAGACCCGGGGCCAGCCGCACCGGGGTATTTAGGCGGCCCTGTTTTTGGTAAAATATAGGTTAGACATGAGCACTGGTCGCGCAATGACTGCTCTGCTTTCCGAGCCGGCCCTTTCCCGCCGGACGCATTCCCTAGGGGCTAAGCCGAAGGGGAAGGCATGACGGGTTGGCTTAAGGGACAGGTGCGCCGCTTCCGGGACCGTTACGGGGCCCTTGACCTGGGTCGTTACTTGGGTCGCCGCCACTGGGGTCGCCGGCACTGGGCGCTCAACCTCGGCTTCGCGGCCGTCTCCCTGTCGGCGCTGGCGCTCCTTTATTCCTACTCGCAGCTCATGGTGCCCGTGGCGCACGTGCAGGAGATGTTCGAGGTGAAGGTGGAAAAGGGCGAGAGCTTCTCTTCCGCCGTGGCCAAGTTCGACGAGCAGGGCCTCATCAAGGACCCCACCGTCTTTTCGGCCCTGGGCCGGATAACGGGCATCGACCGCAGGCTCATCCCGGGGTACTACCAGTTCTACGGCTCCATCAGACCCTGGGACGTCTTCCAGATGCTCAGGGAAGGCAAGATAGTGGGCTGGCAGTTCACCGTCGTGGAGGGCGACACCCTGCGGATAATAAAGCGCAAGCTGGCCGACGAGGGGATCGTCCCGGAGGAGGAGTTCGACGCCCTCGTGGCCGACCCCGCCTTCCTCGAGGAGCTGGGCGTGGGGGCCCCCTCGCTTGAGGGCTACCTCTTCCCCGACACCTACGCCATATCAAAGGGCGCCACGGGCCGGGAGGTAATAGAGATGATGGTCCGGCGGCTCGACGAGGTCTACGACTCCAAGCTCGCCCGCAGGGCCGAGCGCATGGGGCTTACGAGGCGCGAGGTGCTCACCCTGGCCTCCATCATAGAGAAGGAGGCGATACTGGACAGCGAGAGGCCCGTCATCTCCGGCGTCTACCACAACAGGCTCGAAATCGGCATGCCCCTCCAGGCGGACCCCACGGCGGTGTACGGCATCAAGCCCATGAGCCGCGGCGTGACCCGAACCGACATAAGGCGGCGCACGGACTACAACACCTACCACATTAAGGGGCTCCCGCCGGGCCCCATCTGCTCGCCGGGCTACAAGTCCATCCGCGCCGCCCTCTATCCGGCCGACGTGCCCTACCTGTACTTCGTGGCCAATTTCCAGGGGGGCCACACCTTTTCGGTCACCCTGGACGAGCACATCAGCGCCATAGCCGAGTACAAGAAGAAGAAGTACGCCGCCCAGCTCGAAGACAGCGATCAGGTCGAGACGCAGTGACCACAGTCCCCCCTCCCAAGAGGAAGAAGACCAGGAAGATATTCGTGGGCGAAGTCCCCGTGGGCGGCGGAAGCCCCGTCTCGGTCCAGTCCATGACAAAGACCGACACCCGCGACCACCGGGCCACCCTCAGGCAGATACGCGCCCTCGAGCGTGCGGGGTGCGAGATAGTCCGCCTCGCCGTCCCCGACCGCGAGGCCGCCCTTGCCCTGGGCCGGATAAAGAGGTCCGCGGGCATCCCCGTCGTGGCCGACATCCACTTCGACTGGCGCCTGGCCCTGGAGGCCCTCGGGCAGGGCGTGGACGGCCTCAGGATTAACCCCGGGAACATAGGGGCCAGGTGGAAGATAAAGGAGGTGGTGGCCGCCCTCAGGGAGCGCAAGGTGCCGGTGAGGGTTGGCGTGAACGCCGGCTCGCTGGAAAAGGACCTCCTTAAGAAGTACGGCCACCCCGTGCCCGAGGCCCTTGTGGAGAGCGCCCTCCGCCACGTGAGGGTCCTGGAGGACCTGAATTACCGGAACATGAAGGTCTCGCTCAAGGCCTCGGGCGTCATGCCCACGGTGGAGGCCTACAGGCTCTTCGCGAAAAAGAGGCGCTACCCCCTCCACATAGGCGTCTCCGAGGCGGGCCCGGAGTTTTCGGGCACCATAAAGAGCGCCGTGGGGCTTGGCATCCTCCTTGGCGATGGCATAGGCGACACCGTGCGCGTCTCCCTCACGGCGAGCCCGCTAAAGGAGGTGAGGGTGGCCTACGAGATACTGCGCTCCCTGGGCGTGAGGAAGAGGGGCATCGACCTCGTCTCCTGCCCCACCTGCGGCCGCTGCGGGGTGGACCTCAGGGGAATCGCCTCGGAGGTGGAGCGTCGCCTGCGGGGGCGCACGGAGCCCCTCACCGTGGCGGTGATGGGCTGCGTGGTGAACGGCCCCGGCGAGGCCCGCGAGGCCGACCTGGGCATCGCCGCGGGCAAGGGCACGGGGCTCCTCTTCCGGAAGGGCAAGGTCGTCGCCCGCGAGAGGGAGGACAGGCTCGTGGAGGCCCTGGTGAGGCTAGTGGAGGAAGAGGGGTAGGGATGGAGGTCATCCGCATCCCCAAAGTTATGCAGGGGTCTGCGAGGGCGCTCCTTTCCAGGGGCAAGACCGTGGGCCTGGTGCCCACCATGGGGGCCCTCCACGGGGGGCACTTGAGGCTCCTCAGGGCCTGCCGCGAGGAGAACGACGCGGCCGTGGCGAGCATCTTCGTAAACCCCGCCCAGTTTTCCGCCGGCGAGGACCTCGGCCGCTACCCCAGCGACCTCGAGGGGGACCTGGAAAAGCTAGAGGCGGCGGGCGTGGACACCGCCTTCGTCCCGGCGGTGGAGGCGATGTACCCCGAGGGGTTCTCGACGCGCGTAGAGGTCGGGGGGCTCGGCGAAAAGCTCTGCGGCGCCTTCCGCCCGGGGCACTTCGGCGGGGTTGCCACCGTGGTGACGAAGCTCCTTAACATAGTCTCCCCCACCAGGGCTTACTTCGGCGCCAAGGACTACCAGCAGAGCGTGATAATAAGGAGGCTCGTGGAGGACCTCGACATCCCCACGGAGGTGGTGGTGCTGCCCACGGTGCGCGAGGAGGACGGCCTGGCCATGAGCTCCCGCAACCGCTACCTGGGCCCCGAGGAGCGCAGGGCGGCGCTGGCCCTCTACCGCTCCCTCCTTCTGGCCGGGGCAAAGATAAAGGAGGGCGCGAGGAACCCCGACCAGGTGAGGGCCGCGATGCTCGAGGCCCTGAGCGGCGAGCCCCTAATCACCGAGGTCCAGTACGCCGGGGCCTACGACCCCGACACCCTCGACCCCCTCGAGGAGATAGAGGGCGGGGCGCTCCTTGCCGTGGCCGCCAAGCTCGGCGAGGTGAGGCTGATAGACAACATCGTGGTCGAGGCCTGAGCCCGCTTTTCCGCCACGATTTCCCTGGAGGCAATTCTAAAAGGGTAATAACAGTGAAGTTGCCCCCTCAAAAACTGATTTAGCATTTAGTAATATTTTCCTTGACACCGGAGGGACCATTTAAATATAATCTCAACCCGTGGCGGCACAACTTTCTGATTCCAACAGTTGGTTTAGCGATGGATAAGAATATCTTTGACAACCAACGGAAAGTGTCATATTATTTAGGTAAAGAGCCCGTGAAGCGTGGGGTTGAATCAACTGATTTAAACATGCGATAGAGAGAGCCCCCAGCCCCTCAGTGGGAACAGGGGGCCGGTGAATCGGCCGAATTTGGGAGACTATTTCCATTTTTAGGAGGTTTCCTTTGTAATCGCCGCCACGGGAGGGCGTGAGCAGGTAATAGCTAAGACTGAGGCGAACAGGATTCTGATCGTAGACGAACACCCTCTTGCCCGCGAGGGGCTGAGATGCATCCTCGAGGACGTCCCCGGCCTCGCCGTCTCCGGGGAGGCGGCGACCAAGGCCGAGGCCCTGAAGGCGGTTTCCGAAAACAACTTTGACATCGTGCTCCTTGGCCTCCTCTTGCCCGACAGCAGGGGGTTTGAGTGCCTGAAGGAGATAAAGGCGCTGCGCCCCTCGCTCCCGGTGCTCGTGATCTCGGCGCTGTCCGAGAAAGACTACGGGGTGAGGGCCCTCCGGGCGGGGGCCTCGGGCTATGTAGATAAACGAAGAGCGGCAGGCGAGATCGTCGGCGCCATATTGACCGTAATCTGGGGCAGGAAATACATAGGCCCTTCGCTGGCCGAGAGGCTGGCCTGGAGCCTCGAGAAGTCCCTGACCGGGAATCTGCACGAGATGCTCTCGGACCGGGAATTCGAGGTCATGCGCCTCATCGTGGCCGGAAGGAGGCTCAAGGACATAGCCTACGAGCTCTCGCTGAGCATAAAGACGATAAGCACCTACCGGAGCCGCATCCTGGAAAAGCTCGACCTGGAGAGCAACGCCGCCCCGATCCGCTACGCCATGGAGAACGGACTGGCCGATTAGGTCCGGAGGGCGCTCCGCAAGACCCCGCCTCCGCTTACCCGGGCCGGCGAAAGGCCTAAGTACCTGATTTTATAGGATGAGTAGCTCGCATATCCACAACTCACAAGATAATTCCTAACAACCCATCTGCGAAATATCCTACGTTAAAATCGGACTATTCCGCTACCATTCGATGTGCCGATTGTTTGATACTAAGTCCAGGTTGTAGTCAGTCAAAGATAATTATAAATTTGCAGAGGGATTTGACCAGGGGGAGGAGGGCCACCCGGTGAAAATCCCACTGTCTTTCCGGGCGGCGGAAATGCATCTATCGGAAAAGGAGGGGTATTCACACATGACGAAGGCGCAAGCGGAAACGGTTCGAAGGTTCAGGGAAATCCACCCGGAGCTCTGCAGGGGGAAGGACGACGAGGCCATACTACTCAGGGCAAAGTTCGTGGAGGCCGTGAGAGAGGAGATAAGGAAGGAGCGGGCCCGCAGAAAGAAAGCCTGCAAGCAGGAAATCGCCTGCTGCTATAAAGCCGGCGCCGAGATGTCAGGCGACGCGGCGTGCAACTTTATCTAAGCGCGGAAATAGGGCCGGGCGAT
>JARRNG010000044.1:0-12066 GCA_037385265.1 Nitrospirota bacterium | reverse complement strand
CGAGCGAGGCCCCCGCGGCCTCGCCCTCGTTCTTGAATATCAGGACGTATTTTATGTTCTTGTCGTTCTTGAGGTCCTTGAGGCGGGAGTGATAGGCCATCAGGGTGTCCTCGAAGGCCTCGGAGGAGATCGTCGAAAGGGTAAGATTGTGCTCCGGAGTCTCCACTATAACCTCGTGTCCCCCTACGCCGTTCATCTTGTCGTATATCCCCTCCCCCTTCTTGTTGAGGGAACCTCCAACCTGGAGGGCCGGAAACTTGTTCGGCATCACGCGCAGGGACCAGCCCTTCTCGTTGGGCTGCGAGCCGTTCCTCCTCAGGGCCATTATCTCGGTGGGGGTCGTGTATTCGTTTCCCGGACAGAAGGGGCAGAACCCCCCCTTCTTCCGCTGGCTCGGAGAGACGAAATCGGTCGGCCTCTTCCCCCTCTCAACGGATATGATGACCCACCTTCCAAGTATGGGGTCTTTCCTCAGATCAGGCATGTCTCCTCCCCTAATGTCTTAATTTATATAGACACTTAAATAATTATATCATAATGCGATATAATCCCATATGAAACCCACGTTCCACCACCGTCTGGTAAACGGCCCCTTTGAAGACCCCACCCTTTACGTAAGGCTCCTGTGGCAGCGGAGGGCGCTTCTGTTCGACGTGGGAGACCTCTCCGCCCTCAACCGCGGCAGCATCGTCAAGGTCTCCGACGTATTCGTAACCCACACGCATATCGACCACTTCATAGGGTTCGACACCGTCCTGAGGGCCCAGCTCAGAACGGAACGCCCCCTCCGCGTGTACGGCCCGCCGGACATCATAGACCACGTGGAGGGCAAGCTCGGCGGCTACTCCTGGAACATCATAGAGGAGTACCCCCTCAGAATCGAGGTCTTCGGCGTGGGCGCCGATAGCGTTCGCCACGCGAGCTTCTACGCCTCGGAGTCCTTCCGGAGGACCGACCGCGAAGAGAAGCCCTTTGACGGCACCGTCCTGAACGAGGGCAATTTCAAAGTGCGCGCCGCGCTTCTCAGGCACGACATCCCCTGCCTGGGATTCACCCTGGAAGAAGACTTCCACATAAACATAGACAAGGACGCCCTTGCCCGGAGGGGGCTTCCCGTGGGCCACTGGCTGGCCGAGCTCAAGGGCCTAATAAGGGACGGCTCGCCCGATTCTGCCGAGCTCGCCGTGGACCACGGGACCTTCGCCCTCGGCGAGCTCAGGGACCTGGCCATGATAACGAAAGGCCAGAAGATAGCCTACGTGATGGACGCCGAGCCCGAAGAGGAGAACGTCCAGAAGATAAAGCACCTCGTAAAGGACACCGACACCCTTTACTGCGAGGCCTATTTCGTGGAGGCGGACGCCGATAGGGCCCGCGAGCGCAACCACCTCACCGCAGCCCTGGCGGGGCGCATAGCGCGGGAGGCCGGAGTGCGCGAGCTCGTGCTGGCGCATTTTTCCCCCAAGTACCGGGGACATGGCGAGACCCCCGAGGAAGAGGCCCTCGAGGAGTTCCGGAGGAGGCCTTAGGCCGCTTTGAACCGGCCTTTCCATAAATGGTATACTATAAACCTAAATCCTTGATATTAATGCTTAATTGGA
Organism: Nitrospirota bacterium; assembly: GCA_037385265.1. Taxonomy (GTDB): domain Bacteria; phylum Nitrospirota; class Thermodesulfovibrionia; order Thermodesulfovibrionales; family JdFR-86; genus JARRNG01. Next base: position 10,465 of record JARRNG010000044.1, on the reverse strand, counting down.
GAGATGACCGAGCGGCCGAAGGTGCACGACTGGAAATCGTGTGTGGGGTTAACAGCTCCACCGAGGGTTCAAATCCCTCTCTCTCCGCCATATTGAAATAACAGCGGGCGCTGCGCCCTTTGCAGTCAGGCAATGGCCCTGCGCATCAGGTGGATGTGAACCCCGCCAGGTCCGGAAGGAAGCAACGGTAAGCATTTTCCCTGAGTGCCGCAGCAAGCCGTTGCCTGACTGGAAGGGGCGCGGACCCTCGAAATAATCAGGATACTATTCCCATGAGCTATCTGGTACTTGCGAGAAAATGGAGGCCCCAGGGTTTTGAAGACCTTATAGGACAGGGGCCCATTGTGAAGATCCTCGCCAACTCCATCGAGCAGAACAAGATCGCCCACGCCTACATATTCTCGGGCCCCAGGGGGGTGGGCAAAACATCGACGGCCCGCATCCTCGCCAAGGCCCTGAACTGCTCGGAGGGCCCCACTCCCGAGCCCTGCGGCAAGTGCCCCTCTTGCGAGGCGATAGCCCAGGGCCATTCCGTCGACGTCATCGAGATAGACGGCGCCTCCAACAACAGCGTCGACGACATCCGCGACCTCCGCGAGCGGGTGAAGTACGCCCCCTCCGGGGGAAAGCACAAGGTCTACATCATAGACGAGTCGCACATGCTCTCCACCCAGGCCTTCAACGCCCTCCTGAAGACCCTCGAGGAGCCGCCCCCGCACGTCGTCTTCGTGCTTGCCACTACGGAGCCGCGGAAGATACCCCTCACTGTGATGAGCCGGTGCCAGCACCTGCCCTTTAAGAGAATCTCCGCCGAAGACATAAAGAAACGCCTGGAGCAGATAGTGGACAGCGAGGGCATTAGCATTACCGGCCCGGCCCTGGGCATGATAGCCCGGGCTGCCGACGGAAGCATAAGGGATTCCCTTACGATACTCGACCAGGTGGCCTCTTTCTCGGCCGAGATAAGCGACTCCGACGTGAAGGACCTCCTGGGCGTCACCGACTTCCGGGGGCTCATGGACATAGCGGCCGCCATACTCGATGGCCGGAGGGAGGAAATACTCGGCGCCGTGGCGAACCTCAACGAGCGCGGCACCGACCTCAGGGCGTTTACCAAGGACCTGATAAAGTTCTTCCGCGACCTCATCGTGGCCAGGCTCACGAAGAGCCCCGAGGGCGTCCTGGACGCAAGCTCCGAGGAGCTGGCCGATATCGCGCGGCTCGCCTCGGGGGTGTCGGCCGAGTACCTCTCGCTCTTAATACCGGAGCTCATCAAGGCCGAGAGCGAGGTGCGCTCTTCCTTCTACCCCAGAATAGCCCTCGAGATGGCGCTCATCAGGCTCAGCTACCTGAGCATGTACAGGCCGGTAAGCGAGGCCCTGGCCGCGCTTTCCGGCGAAGACAGGGCCCTTCCCCCGGCGGCGGAGGCCCCCTCCGAACAGCGCGTGCAGAGCCCGGCGGCCCCTGAGGAACCGGCGGCCCAAAACGAGCCTAAAGCCGAGGGAAAAGCAGAGAAGGCCCCGGTCCCCAGTCCCCCGGCCAAAGGCAAAACGGCCCTGAGCGCCGATGAACTGCTCGCGGAACTGATGGAGAAGGTAGACCCGAAATTGTCCTCCATGCTGGCGAAGGCGACGCCTAAGCTCGACGGAGGGACCCTGGCTCTTACATTCAAGAGCACCGAGGCCCACATCTGCGCGGAGCGCGTGAAGAAAAGCCTGAAGGAAATAACCGAGATGGCCTCCGAAGCTCTCGGCGAGCCCGTCTCGGTCGAGATAGGGGTCAAGCCCTCCCGGGGCAGGCCCACCAAGAAGGACGTTAAGGAAAAGGCCATGTCCGAGCCCCTCGTCAAGGAAGCCCTCGAGCTGTTTGACGGCAGGGTGGTGGATGTCAAGGAAATCAAGGACTAGAAAATAGACGGAGGGACAAATGAAGAAGAAACTCGGCAATATGCTGCGGGAGGCGCAGAAGCTCCAGACGGAGATGGCCCGCCTGCAGGAGGAGGCCAAGAGCAAGACCGTCGAGGCCACGGCCGGCGGCGGAATGGTCACGGTGGTGGCAAGCGGCGCGGGCGAGATAGTCTCCGTGAAGATCGAGAAGGACGTGGTGGACCCCGAGGACGTGGAGATGCTCCAGGACCTCATCATGGCCGCGAGCAACGAGGCCCTGAGGCGGGCCCAGGAGATGGTAAACGAGGAGATGTCCAAGCTGACCGGGGGGATGTCGCTGCCCGGTCTCGGCGATCTGGGCAGCCTCCTGAAGTAGACGCGGAGAGCCGATGGCCCTGGGAATAATCGATAACCTGCTGGAACAGCTAACCAGGCTGCCGGGCATAGGGAGGAAGACCGCCCAGAGGCTCGCCTTCTACATCCTCGCCATGCCCGACGACGAGGCGAAGGCCATCGCCAGGGCCATAGACGAGGTGAAGGACAAGGCCCGTTTCTGCTCCAGCTGCTTCAACATATCCGAAGGAGAGCTCTGCCCCATCTGCTCTGACCCCTCCCGCGACGCCAAGAAGATCTGCGTGGTCGAAGAGCCTTCCAACATCCTGGTCTTCGAGCGCGCGGGGGGATATAACGGCCTCTACCACGTGCTCCTGGGGGCGCTTTCTCCCATAGACGGGGTGACCCCGGACAGGCTCAAGATAGCCGAGCTCCTCCAGAGGGTCAACTCAAACGGCACGGAGGAGGTCATAATAGCCACCAACCCCAACACCAAGGGGGAGATGACCGCCCAGTTCATAAAGGACGCCCTCAAGCCCCTGAACGTAAGCGTCACGCGCATAGCCTACGGCCTTCCCATGGGGGGAGACATCGAGTTCGCAGACGAAGTCACCCTGAAGAAATCCCTCGAGGGAAGGCGCAAGCTTTAGGACGCAAATATACCTAAAGTATATCATAAGGTATTATTAGCTAAGCTACTTGATTAAAGTATATTTTCCACATTTCTCCAGGCACCCTCATGGAATAACCGCAGCCCAAGTGCCTGGGTCATTTGAATTTGGGAGGGGGCACGCCTTCCTCCCCAGGGGCCTCGCAGGGCACGCAGCTTTTTATGTGCTCCACCGCCTCCTCGACCGTGGAGGCGCTCTTTATCAGCTCCAGGTCCCCCTCGCTTATGGTGCCCTCGGCAAGCATGGTATCCCGCATGAATCCCCTCAGGTCGCTCCAGAAGGTGCCGCCCATACAGACTATGGGGAAGGACTCGAGCTTGCCGGTCTGCATCAGGGTCACCACCTCGAATGCCTCGTCCAGGGTGCCGAAGCCCCCCGGCATGAGCACGAAGGCCTCGGAGTACTTAACGAGCATGACCTTCCTGACGAAAAAGTGCTCGAATTCCACGAAGAGGTCGAGGTAGGGGTTGGGCTTCTGCTCGCGGGGAAGCTGGATGTTGCAGCCCACACTGTAGCCGCCCGCCTCCTTCGCCCCCCGGTTCGTGGCCTCCATGATTCCGGGGCCTCCTCCCGTCATTACTGCGTAACCCGCCTTCGCAAGTTCCCTCCCCAGCTTCCTTGCCACCTCGTACTGGACAGAGCCGTCCCCGAACCTCGCGGAACCGAAAACCGTGACGCAAGGGGAAGGAAACGTAAGACTCTCGAATCCCTGAAGAAATTCCAGGAACACCCTGACCGCGCTCTCTAGGTCAGCCTCGCGGTGTCTGCGTCCCGCCAGAAAGAGCTTCTCCGCTCCCTCCACCTTCGAAAGCAGCGAATCTGGATTCTTCGGCATCATACCTCCCGTTGGCTCCATCTACTGCCCCTCCTGTCTGCTTCCTGATATTTCACGCGCAGATCTGACCTGCCTGTCTCCTTATCTTTTCCGCGGCCTCGCGCTTCACTCCGGCGTGCCTCGCCAGTGTCTTTACATCGATATCAAGCACCTCGCTGGCCAGAACGATTCCCGCCTCGGCGAGCCTCTGGGATATGGCCTTGCCCGCCGAGGTGAGGACGGTTACGGGATAGGTCCTGCCCTTCTCGATGATCCTCTCAAGGCTTTGCCCCGGGGGGTGTTTCCAGCCTATAATCCTGAGGCCCATGCAGTCGGCGTATTTTACGGCCTCCGAGGTAAACCTCGTGTTCGTAACGAGCATTCCCCTGCGGTCGAACTTCGCGCCTTTGCCCCTGTAGGCATCGTCGATGTCCTGGAACCGGGCCTGTACGTATAGCGCCGTCTTTACGTCGGAGGTGGTCTTTCTCCTCTTGTGAAACTTGCACTCCACGAAATAGACATTGTTGTCCCTTCTTGCTACCACATCGACCTCGTGGCTCACGCACTTGCCTTCGACCAAAGAGCCGACTTCCGCCCGGTAACCCTCCTTCTCCAGCACCTTGGCGATATACCTCTCGAAGGGGTAGCCGGTGGGCCCGAGGTCGTAGATGGCCTGCTTCAGGGAGTACTTCATGGTGCATACGGTGTCGAAGCGGCGGAGGTTCTTCTTTATGGCCCTGAAGATCTTGCGGGTGGTCAGGGGCGGCGTCAGCTCCATGACCGCCCTGTCTATTATGTCCCCTGCCTCCGCGCGGGGGACCCCGGAGTTGAGAAGCGACCGGAGGATCTTCTTTCTATTGAAGGTCTCGGCCTGCCCTGATTCCTTAATGACCTCGGATTTAGGCATTTATGCACCTCAAGTCATATCTCGTCATCTCGTCAATTTTATACCATTAGTGCCGCCTATGTCCTCTATTTTCGTGGGGCGGTGGACGCCGGCGGGGGCACATCTGATAAAATCATGTATGGTTCCCGCGCATAATAACGAATCCGCCGCCCTGAAGGACGAAAACAAGAGGATAAAGCTCTTCAGGTTCCTCACGGACCTTACGGCGCAGCGGCTTTATGTCGAGCGCCTGACCCTCGCCGAGGCATGGAACGTGGTGGCGGACCTGAGAAAGGTCTCGGAAAACATCTTCCCCAGCAAGGGATACGTCTTCGACCTCGTCATAGCCCCCCGCATGGAGAGAATCATTAGGGAGCGTTTCCTCCGCGAAGGGCGCTCTTAAGGCCCCCCGCTACCAATTCGAGGGGGATTTCTGGCAGAATCTCTACCATGCATGTACCCGAGGGAGGCGGCCTTGACCTGCCCGTAATCTTTTCCATCTCCGTGGGGCTTGCCATGGACGCCTTTGCGGTCTCGGTGGCAAGCGGCATCGCCATAACCAGGCTCAGGGTACGCCACGCCGTAACTATCGCCCTGTTCTTCGGCGTCTTCCAGGCCCTCATGCCCGTGGCGGGATGGCTTCTCGGGCTGGGGCTCAGAGGGGCCATAGAGGCCTTTGACCACTGGATCGCCTTCGGGCTCCTCGGGGTGATAGGCGGAAAGATGCTCTACGAGTCCTTCAGGCTCGAAGAGGCCGAAAATCCCAGGGACCCCCTGAGCATCTCCGTCCTCCTCGTGCTTTCGGTCGCCACGAGCATCGACGCCCTTGCCGTGGGACTGACGCTCAGCATAATCAAGGTGCCCATAGTGGAGCCGGCCCTGATTATCGGCGCGGTCACCTTCGCTCTTTCCTACGCCGGCATATACATCGGCGACAGGTTCGGCCATTTCTTCGAGAAGAAGGCCGAGGCCCTCGGGGGGCTGATACTGATAGGCATCGGCCTAAAGATACTCTTCGAGCACCTCTACGGCTGACCCTCCCTACCTGCGAAGTGTGGCTATCAGCCGTTTCGTGTTAAGAAGAAGGTCAATCGCGTCCACGGCGCTTGTAACCAGTATGTCGGCGGCCCCGGCGGCCTCGGTGGAGCACCCCTCGGCGAGGCACACGGCTATGCCGAGCCTGGACGCCCTGAGCATTTCCACGTCGTTGTTTCCGTTTCCCACCGAGACGACCTTGTCCGCCCCAAGTTTCTCCACATAGGCCCTCTTCAGCCCGGTATGCCCCTCGCCGCCCAGCACATGGGGGATGCAGGCTACGCCGTCCAGTTCCCTGAGAGCGCGGCCGAAGGTGTCCGAGGTAAGCACGTGAATGGTGAGGGAGCCCGAAAGTTCGTTGAGCTTCTCCCGCACGCCGGGCATCAGCCTGCCCTCCTCCGAGAGCGTGCCCGAGAAGTCCGTCACATAGTGGTCGAGTTCGAGCCTGCCGTATCCAGGTATGTCGACTCTTAACATTGCCCCTCCGGCATTATCCGATCTGCCATTTTACCTTACAAGTTCCGGCCCGAGCATCCACTGCACTGCCCACCGCCCGTGATCATGGCGGCGGAGGCAGAGGACGGTGGCCGGGCCGAAATCGAAGGCCGCCCTGTCGGCGGCGCCCGTTAACAGCAAGGACGCAAGCCGGGACATGTGCGGCAGGTGCCCCACGAGCATTGTCGTGTCCGTGAAGGCGTCGAGGCGGTCGGCCCATATGTAAGGGTCGTCCATGGGGGCGAGGCCGTCCTTTTCCGCGGGCCCCTCAGCCGGCTTTACGTACTCCGTGAAGACCTCGGCGGTCTGGGCCGCGCGGAGCTTTGTGCTGTGGAAAATCGAATGGATCTCCAGCGAGGAAAGGTATGACGCAATCCTTTCGACCTCCCCCCTGCCGTGGCTTGAAAGAGGTTTCATAGGTTCGTCAGGGTCCGCTTCTCCATGTCGGACAAGGTAAAGATACATGCGACGCACCTCCGGGAATATAGAGTCAGCAGCTCCTTGGGGGGCCGCATTCCACGGCCCTGATCTTTTCGCCCCAGCGCATCGCCTTCCGGATTATCTCGTCCTCGTCTGAGCTCAGGAGCCTGCCGCCCGATACGACAATCCTACCATTTACGACCACGGTGTCAATATCCGAGGCGCGGGCGGCATAAACGAGGTGCGAAAACACGTTGTACCGCGGGCTCAGGTGGAGCTTTCTCATGTCCACGGTGATGATGTCGGCGGCCTTGCCCGCCCGGAGGCTCCCAATCAGTGAGCCCATGCCAATGGCCTCGGCCCCCCACTTGGTCGCCATCAGGAGGGCCTCCCTCGCCTTCAGCGCGGTGGGATCCCCGGAGACGGCCTTGTGGAGCTTCGCCGCCGTGGCCATCTCGCTCATGATGTTCAGGTCGTTGTTGCTTGCCGCGCCGTCGGTGCCAAGGCCCACCCTCACGCCTGCCCTAAGCATCTTGGCCACGGGGGCGATGCCCGAGGCGAGCTTGAGGTTGCTCTCGACGCAGTGGGATACCCCAACTCTTCTCCTCGCGAGCGTCTCTATCTCCTCGTCGGTCACCCACACGCAGTGCGCGGCAAGGACGTTTTCGCCGAGAAAACCCTGCTCCTCGAGGAAGGCCACGGGCGTCTTGCCGTACTTCTTCCTGACCTCCTCGACCTCCCACTCGGTCTCCGAGGCATGGGTATGGATGTGCACCCCGTGCTTTTCCGCAAGGGCCTTGGATTTCCTGAGCGTGTCGGGGCCGCACGAGTACACGGCATGCGGCGCCACGGCGGGATACACGAGTTCGTCGTCCTTCCACTTTTCGATGAACCTCTCGGCCTTCGCCAGGCAGTCGTCCGCCCCCTGAGTGGTCTTTGTGGGGAAATCGATGATGCCCGCTCCCAGCATGGCCCTGGCGCCCATCCGCTTGGCGACCTCGGCGGCCACGTATTCGAAGAAGTACATATCGTTGAAGGTGGTGATCCCCGCCTTGAGCATCTCGCCCACGGCGAGCTCCACGGCGTCGTTTATGTACTCCTCGCCGAGCCACCTGTTTTCGGCGGGCCAGACGTGTTCCTCCAGCCAGACCTTGAGGGGAAGGTCGTCGGCCATCCCCCGCATGAAGACCATGGCCGCGTGGGTGTGGGTGTTCACGAAGCCGGGAAGGACCACCCTGCCGGAGCCATCGACCACGCTCTGAGACGAGTAATTCGAGGATATCTCCTCGTAAGGCCCCACGGCGGCTATCTTGGCCCCCCTGACCGCCACGGCGCCGTCAGCTATGACTTCCCCGTCGCCCTCCATGGGGACCACGAAGTCCCCGCGAATGATGTGGTCTACGCGTTCCATTCCCTCAGGGCCTTAAGCACGTCCTCGGGCTTCACCTTGCGGGTCTCTCTGGTGTGCCTGTCCTTTACCTCGACGACGCCCTCCCTGAGGCCACGTTCGCCGATGACGACCTGTTTGGGAACACCTATGAGGTCGGCGTCCTTGAACTTCACTCCTGCGCGCTCGTCCCTGTCGTCCAGGAGCACCTCGCGGCCCGCCGCGCCCAGGGTCTCGTAGAGCTCCTGGGCCACCCTGGCCGTGTTTTCGTCGCCCATGTTAATCGGTATGATATGGACGTCGAAGGGCGCTATGGCCTCCGGCCAGATTATGCCGTCGCCGTCGTGGGACTGCTCCACGGCCGCCGCGGCAATGCGGGCCGGCCCTATGCCGTAGCTACCCATGATTATCGGCTTTTCGTTGCCCGCCTCGTCGAGGTAGTTGGCCTTCAGGGGGACCGAGTACTTTGTGCCGAGCTTGAAGATGTTTCCTATCTCTATGCATTTTTCCGCCCTGAGGGCGCCGCCGCAATTGGCGCAGAGGTGGCCTTCCTCCGCGACGTGCAGGTCGTGCCACTCGGCGTTGAAGTGCTCGCCGGCCCTTATGCCTTTCACGTGGTAGTCCATCCTGTTGGCCCCGCTTGCGAATGTGCCCTCCCTGAGGTCCGGGTCGGCCACTATCCTCATCTTATGGCCCTGGGGACCTATGAAACCGGCCTCCACCCCCAGCGTTTCGACGACCTCTTCCTTGAGGGCCGCCCTGAAGGGGCCGAGGACCTTCATGGCCTTCTTTTCATGAAGCTCCTGGTCGCCCCTCACGAGGGCCAGAACGGGTCCTGAGTCGGTCATGAGAAGGAGGCTCTTTATGAAATACCTGGGCTCCATGCCCATGAACTCCGACACTTCCTCCACCGTCCTCTTCTCGGGGGTGTGAACTTCCTCGAACGCCCATTCGCGGGGCTCGGCCTTCGGCGAGCGCGAAGCGGCAAGCTCGACGTTTGCGGCGTAGCCGCAAGAGCCGCACAGTATCACCACGTCCTCGCCCACATCGCTCGGGGCCATGAACTCGTGGGCCACCGCGCCGCCCATCATCCCGGGGTCGGATTCAACCTGGTAGAATTTCAGCCCGCAGCGGGTGAATATCCTGTGGTAGGCCTCTTCGTGCAGCCTGTAGTTTCTGTCGAGGCCTTCCTCGTCGGCGTCGAAGCTGTAGCTGTCCTTCATGATGAACTCCCGCGTGCGGAGGATGCCGCTCTTTGGCCGGGCCTCGTCCCTGAGCTTGGTCTGTATCTGGTACCAGACCTGCGGAAGGTCCCTATAGGAGCGTATCTCGGCGGCGGCGAGCCAGGTCATTATCTCCTCGTGGGTCATGCCGAGGCACATGTCGTGGCCCCCCCTGTCCCTGAGCCTGAACATCTCCTCTCCTATCTCCTGCCACCTTCCGGTCTGCTGCCAGATCTCCGCCGGGTGGAGTATCGGCATGGATAGCTCCTGGGCCCCGATGGAGTCCATCTCTTCCTTGAGCACCCTGTTGATCCGCTGTATTACCCTCCACCCTAGGGGGAGAAATATGTAGAGGCCGGAGGCGAGCTGCCTCGTGTAGCCGGCCCTCAGAAGGAGCCTGTGGCTTACGGCCTCGACGTCGTGGGGGTCCTGCCTTAGAGTGGGTATGAACATCCTGGAAAAACGCATCGGCACCTCCAACAGATAATTGAGCTAATAGATAGGATAGTTTTTTTATGCCTTCATTTCAAGAAGATAAATCTCCCCGCATCGCGCCCCGCCCGGGGCCGGGCCGTGGGTCCGCATTTGACAGCATCATGCTATAATATATAGACTTATGGCTTGAACGGGGAGTATTTCAGATTACTTTACCAGGAGGACTTTATGGCGGAAGGCATTCAGAACGTGACCACGGCTACATGGGATAAAGAGATTCTCGAGTCTGACGGGCTCATAATGGTGGACTTCTGGGCCGTGTGGTGCGGCCCCTGCAGGATAATCGCTCCCACCGTCGAGGAGCTCGCCAAGGAATACGCGGGAAAGCTGAAAGTGGCAAAGCTCAACACCGACGAAAACCCCGAAATAGCAAGCAAATACAAGATAATGGGAATACCGACCATAATACTCTTCAAAAACGGGGAGAAGGTGGACCAGGTCGTCGGGGCTGTGCCCAAGTCCCAGCTGAAGTCGATGATAGATACTCATATCGGGTGAACCTCTGCCCCCGCTGATAGAAAGAATGAAACGTAAGCCGTTGGTTCTGGCTCTTGCGCTGTCGCTTGCGCTTCTGGCGCTCCTTCTGGCGTGCAAGAAGAAGGAGGAGTTCGCCCCTCTTAAGAAGGGTGCTCCCGCCCCCGATTTCGCGCTCAAGGACATGAGCGGCAATCTCGTCAAGCTCTCCGACTTCAAGGGTAAGGTGGTCCTTATAGAGTTTTTCGCCACCTGGTGTCCGCCTTGCAAGATGGCCATACCGGAGCTCAATGAGCTACAGGCCAGGCATGCCGGCTCGAACCTTGTAATCCTCGGCATTTCCATC
>JARRNG010000043.1:0-21508 GCA_037385265.1 Nitrospirota bacterium | reverse complement strand
CTCCGCCACTCGGGGAAGCGGGGGAAGATAGAGATAGAGTACTACTCCCTCGAGGAGCTCGACCGGCTCCTCGAAATACTCCTGTAACCCCGGAGTCCCGTCCCGGGAGTCCCCGAGATGCCAAGACCTGCCCGGCATGACATCGAATCCTTGAAGGCCAGGAAGATACTCGTCACCGGACCGCCCCGCTCGGGAAAGACCACCCTGGTGATGCGCCTCCTCGAGAGGCTCCCCGGCGGGGCCGGGGCCGCCGGCTTTTACACCGAGGAGATAAGGGAGCGAGGCGCGCGCAGGGGCTTCAGGCTCGTGAGCCTCGCCGGGGAGGAGAGCGCCCTCAGCCACGTGGACTTCGGGGGGCCCCCACCAGGTGGGGAAGTACGGGGTGGACGTGGAAGGGTTCGAGAGGTTTCTGGCTGGCATATCCTTCGAGGGGTTCTCCCTGGCCGTGATGGACGAGATAGGCAAGATGGAGGTCCTCTCCCCACGCTTCCGGGAGCTCGTAAGAAGGCTCATGGCCTCGGATAAGACGGTGGTGGCCACCATCGGCCTCGGGAGCCACGCCTTCATGGAAGAGGTGCGGCGTACCCCCGGGGCGAGGGTCATCACCCTCTCGCCCAATAACAGGGACGAAGCCCTCGAGGAGCTTACCCGGCTGGTCCTCGGCTGAGCCGGAGGCGCGGGCCTCCCCCCCGGGCCGTAATCCCTTCCCTAAATTCCATTTTCGTAAATCCCATTGACTCCGGGCGCACGTGTGCTAACCTTCACTATATAGGTGCACTATATATGGCGGAAGCGCCCCCCGCCGGGGGGCATTGGCAAAGGGCTTGTAATACGCACTCAGGAGGGAGACATGGCTAATTACAAGGCAAAGAACTATAGCAGACTCTTGGGCATGGAGGGGTTCAGCGACGGGCTTCTTAACAACCACTTCACCCTCTACCAGGGCTACGTGAAGAACACAGGCGCGGTGATCGAGGCCCTGGCGGAGATGCTCAAGGCCGGAAACGTGGGCACGCCGGCCTACGCCGAATTGAAAAGGCGGCTCGGCTGGGAGTTCAACGGCATGAGGCTCCACGAGCACTACTTCGAAAGCCTCGGCGGGGGCCAGGTAAAAGAAGTGGAAGTGGCGGGCGGGCTCGCCAAAAAGATGAAGGAGGATTTCGGTAGCTACGGGCAGTGGGAAAAGGACTTCAGGGCCGTGGGGGCGATGCGCGGCATAGGCTGGGCGGCCCTCTACCAGGACGGCGTGAGCGGGCGGCTACTGAACTTCTGGATAAACGAGCACGACGTGGCGCACCCCGCGGGCGGCAACCTCATTCTCATAATGGACGTCTTCGAGCACGCCTTCATGCTCGAGGCTCAAGTAGGGCGTCCGCGTTCCGGAAGGGCGTGCGCGAAGGGAATCGCGGCGACATTTCCTTTCGGGGGGGACAAGAGGGCGGGGGCATGCGCCCTAATCGGGCGCCGCGGCCTACTCGCCCAGGATCTCCCGGAGCCTGTCGAAGGACCTGCCGAAGGACTCCCAGTCGCCCTCCCTGAGGGCCTCCTTCATGCGGCGATACTCCCTCCTGGCCTCCTCGAGCTTCTCCGGCTGGGGCGGAGGCGCCTCGCGCACCGCGGGCGGGGCCCCTGGCGCAGGGGCCTTCCGGGGGGTGAGCTGCTTTCCGAAGGCCGCGGCCACGGCCTCCTCGAGGGAGGGCGCCATGACCACGTTCTTCCCGTAGACTGCTATCACGCGCTTTAGCTGCGGGATGTCCGTGCCCTCGGCTATTAGGTAGACGGGCTCCACGTAGATGAAGGCGTGGTCTATGGGTATCACCAGAAGGTTGCCCCTTATGACGCGCGAGCCCCGCTGGTCCCAGAGGCTGAGCTGCTGGGAAATCACGTCGTCCTGGTCTATCATGGCCTCTATCTGTATGGGGCCGTAGATGAGTCGCTCCTTGGGCAGGGTGTAGACTATCGTCTTTCCGTAGTCGGGGAGGTCGCTCTTCCCGGCGAGCCAGGCTATCATGTTGTCCTTGTTGTCAGGGGTCACGGGGGTCATGATGAGGTACTGGAGGCTCTTTTCGTCGGGGAGGCGGATGAGGATATAGTAGGGCTCCATCTGCACGGGGGAGCCCGCGTACTTCTCCTTGGGGAGCGCCCAGAGGTCCTCCTTGTTGTAGAAGACCTGGGGTATGGTCATGTGGTAGGAGCGGAACATCTCCACCTGCACGCTGAAGAGGCCCTCGGGGTAGCGCAGGTGCGACCTAAGGTCAGCGGGCATCTCCTCAAGGGGGCGGAAGACGCCGGGGAATGCCCCGGCGTAGGCACGGAGCACCGGGTCCTGGGGGTCCATGACGTAGAGGTCCACGGTGCCGTCGTAGGCGTCCACCACCACCTTCGCCGCGTTGCGGATGTAGTTGAGGTTCCGCTGGAAGGGCTCGGCGTAGGGGAAGTTTGAGGTCACGGTGTAGGCGTCCTGTATCCAGTAGAGCCTCCCCCCGCTGAGGACCAGGTAGGGGTCGCTGTCGAGCCTGAGGAAGGGGGCGATGCTCGAGACGCGCTCCTGCACCCGGCGGCGCATCTGGATGCGGCTTCCGGGCTTCACGTACTCGGAAAGGAGGATGTTTATGTCCGAAAACTCCCAGGCGAAGAGGGCCTGCCTGAGGAAGCCCGAAAGGGGGATGCCCCCCTTGCCCTTGTAGCTCGTGTAGACGTTTTCGTCCCCCTTGGGGTAGTCGAACTCGTCGATGCCCGAGGAGACTATCCTGTAGCCGGGCATTCGCTCGCCGTAGTATATGGCGGGCCGCTTGACCTCCAGGCCCGGGCTCGTGACCGGGGGGAGGTCCTTTATCAGGTACCTGGGGAGCCCCTCCTCGTCCTTCTCCGAGACGGGGCTCATGGCCAGGCCGAAGCCGTGGGTGAACTGCAGGTGCTCGTTCACCCAGGTGCGCGCCCCCTCGGGAAGGGTCTCGGCCAGCTCCCTGGCCGAGAGCATCACCTGGCGGTAGCCTCCCTCCAGGAGGTGGTAGCGGTCGACGTCCACCTCGTAGAACTTGTAGTAGGGGCGAATTTCCTGGGTCTGGCGGTAGGTCTGCCTGATGGGCCGCCAGTCCCAGAGGCGGATGTTCTCCAGGGTCTCTCGGTTATTGAGGACGTCCTCGAGGCTCAGGTCGGCCAGGCCGGGGTAGTCCCGCTGCTCTATGCGGTCGAGCTGGTAGGCCCGGCGGGTGAAGTCTATGTTGTACTCGATGTAGGGCCCTTCGAGCTCCAGCTCGTTGGGCTCCACCTTGAAGCTCTGGACGAGGGAGGGCAGAAACGCCAGGGCCACGAGGCCCACGGCCACGTAGGCGCCCGCGGCGTAGAGCACGGGGCGAAGCCGCCTCGTGAGGAATCCGGCCACAGCCACCGCCCCCAGGGCCAGGCTGGCGAAGAGCATCGCCCAGAGGCCCACGAGGACGTAGTTAATGTCCGTGTAGCCCGCCCCGTAGGTGACGCCCCGCGTGGAAAACAGGAGATCGAAACGGTCGAGGTAGTACCCCCACCCCCAGGCGAGGACCACGGGGACCAGCATCACCGTGAGGTGCCTGAGCACCTTGGCATCCAGGGGCCTTATGCCCCCCTCGTATTTCCTGAAGAAGCCGAAGGCCAGGTAGGCCGCCAGGGCCGCGGCGAAGGCGGCCACCGTAACGGCGACGAGGGAGTTCTGAAGCAGATTGAGAAACGGGAGCTTAAAGACATAATAGCCCACGTCCCGGCCAAAGAGCGGGTCTTCGATGCCGAAGCCCCCTCCCCAGCGGAAGAATATGAAGGTGTTCCAGTGAAGGAGGAACGAGGAGGCCGCGATAAGCGCAGGAAATAGCGAAAGCGCCGGGGGCACGAGCGAGAGCCATGGCCCCGAGAGCTCCACGTGCTGGCCCCGGGCGGTGTAGAACTCTATCTTTCGCATCCCGCCCGTCTTCGGGGCCACCCGGGCGAGGACCACCCAGAGGTTCGCCCAGAAATAGGCCAGGCACAAGGCAAAGGCGGCGGCCGCCAGGCCCACCTTTATGGAAATCAGCCGCCAGAAGACCTGCGAGTAGCCCACCTGGGACATCCAGAGCCAGTCCACTACGAGCCCCGTGGTCTTCGAGAGGGCCACAAGGACGATGAACACCGCCAGGACCACCAGGGCAGGAAGGTAGCCCCTCTTTCCGGGGCGGCCCCTTATCTCGGATATCTTCTGCTCGATGTCCATTCGCGCGTTCTAAGCCGTTCCTCTCCCCGCATTATTTCATGAAGCCGGTGTTGCTACTTTAATACATATCACTTCAGAAAATCTTATCAGGGATAAGGATAATTGCAAGCCGCCGCCCCGCGAGCATCCTCGCGGTTCAAATGAGCAGCTCGGGCTGATATAATCCCTACAGGCTATGGAGAAGATGCACCTCATAGTGCAGGTGGTGGTCCTGGCCATAAGCGCCCTGGGGGTGGTCGTGGTGGTCTGGGGTGTGGTGAGGGCCGCGGCGAGCTTCGTATCGCTTAAGCTCTCGGGCGGCAGGGAGCAGATACAGGGCATCGAGTCCATAAGGCACCACCTGGGCTCGCACCTCCTTCTGGGCCTTGAGGTCTTCATAGCCGCCGACATCCTCAGCTCCGTGGTGAGCCCCACGCTTGAGAAGGTGGGCGTCCTGGCCGCCATAGTCGGCGTGAGGGTGGTCCTTAGCTACTTCCTCAGGATGGAGATCAGAAAGCAGTAGGCCCTCTCTCCCAAGACGGTTGCCTCCTCGGAAGGATGCTTATTCTCTCGGTGTCGTGGGCTTTCGTTTATTCACACGAGGCGGAGGGGCCTTCCAATAATATTTTTATATATAAGTATTCAGTAGGAGGAGTAATGCCTGTCGGGGGCGTTAGGAACCCCGTTAGCTGCGCGGAGGAAAAGGGAATTCCGGTGTTGGCGGCTCGTAGAGCCCGGCCACGGGCTATGAACAAACCGGCCCTCCCGCGCCCCCCGGAAAGTTCTCCACGGGTTCTCCACGCCCTTTGTGACGGCGTTATGAACATAAATGTCTGGGGGCTATTTAAATTGTTAATAAATTTCATTAGCCCAGAACGGCGCCGGCACTCTCCGAGAAAATATATTTGTTTTACGCAGGCTTATATGGGATGAGGCGTTGTTAAAAACACCTTGCCTTAGGTGGTGCCGTTGGTTATAATATGAGTCCGATTTCTTGGGAGAATCCTGCCCGATAAGATATTAACAGTTGTTGGTAAAGCGTTTATAACTTGAAAGCATCCCTGGACGATATCTGGCAGCAGAGCCTTCCGCTCATGAAGGGCGAGGTGGGCGAGAGCGTATTCGACCTCTGGCTCAGCCCCGTGAGGCTCGTTCACATGAAGGACGGCGCGGCCACCGTGGAGGTCCCCAACCGCTTCTACAAGGAGTGGATAGAGGACTACCACCCGGACCTCATCCGCGGGGTCCTGAGCAGGGTGACGGAGTCGGAGGTGAACGTGAAGTACCGGGTGGCCGCCCGGGAGGACGCAAGCGTAAAGAAGCTCGACGCCCGCCTGGAAAACAGAAAGACCAAGCTCGCCCGGAAGGGCATATACCTGAACCCCCGCTACACCTTCGACACCTTCGTCGTGGGCCCCTCGAACCAGATAGCCCACGCCGCCGCCATGGCCGTGGCCGACGACCCGGGGAAGCTCTATAACCCCCTCTTCGTCTACGGCGGCGTGGGCCTGGGAAAGACCCACCTGGTCACGGCCATCGGAAACCGCGCCGTGGACCGCTTCAGGGACCTCAACGTCCTCTACGTCTCGGCCGAGCAGTTCACCACCGAGGTGGTCTCGGCCTTCAGGCACAACAAGGCCGAGGAACTGAAGAACAAGTACCGGAACCTCGACGTCTTCCTCATCGACGACGTCCAGTACGTGGAGGGCAAGGACTACACGCAGGAGGAGCTCTTCCACACGATAAACGCCCTCTACGAGAGGCAGAAGCAGATTGTGCTCTCCAGCGACCGCCCCCCCAGAGAGATACGCTCCGTGACGGACCGCCTGCGCTCCCGGTTTTCCATGGGCCTCACGGCGGACATACAGCTTCCGGGCTTCGAGCTCCGGGTGGGCATCATACAGAAGAAGGCCGCCGAAAACGCCATCGCCATTCCCCAGGACGTGGTGGAGCTCCTGGCCAGCAAGGTGACCACCAACATAAGGGACATGGAGGGCTGCCTGATAAGGCTGGGGGCCCACTCCTCCCTCACGGGAAGCCCCATCTCGGTGGAGATGGCGAAGGACGTGCTCAAGGACATGATACAGGAGGCCGACAGGCCCATCACCGTGGAGGTGATAATCAAGGCCGTGGCCGAGCACTTCGGCCTCAAGCCCCAGGAGCTCAAGGCCCGGAAGAGGACCAGGGGGATAGCCCAGCCCAGGCAGCTGGCGATGTTCCTGGCGCGGGAGCTCACGGACCTCTCCCTTAGCGACATAGGCAAGCAGACGGGCGGGAAGGACCACGCCACGGTCATATACGCCTGCAAGCAGATAGAGAAGCGGTGCGGCGCCGACGAGAACTTCGAGCGCATGGTAGACACCCTGAGGAATAAAATCAAGGCATAGGAGGACGGGCAACATGAAGCTCACCGTAAAGAGGCAGGAACTCCTGGATAAACTCTCAAACATACAGAACATTATCGAGAAGCGAAACACCATGCCCATCCTCAGCCACTTCCTCCTGGAGGCGGACAAGAAGGGCTCAACCATCACGGCCACGGACATAGAGACCGCCCTCAGGGAGCCCATAGAGCTTGGGGTCTCGAAGGCGGGCAGGCTCTGCATCCCGGCGCGGAAGCTCTTTGAGATAGTGCGCGAGGTGGACGGCGACGTGACCATAGAGACCGAGGACTCGGAGTGGATAAGGGTGAGCGCCGGGGAGTCGAGCTTCAGGCTGGCCTGCCTTCCGCCGGAGGAGTTCCCCTCCTGGCCCCAGATGGAGAAGGCCCTGGAGATAACGCTCGAGCCCGCGGCGCTGGCGACCATGATAGAAAAGACCATCTACGCCGCCGGCGAGTCGGACACCCGCTATACCCTTAACGGCATACTCTTTCACCTGAAGGACGGAAAGATTGTGCTCGTGGGCACCGACGGCCACAGGATGGCCGTCATAGAGAGCGACGTCCCCGCGGCGGGCGCCGGCGAGACGAAGGTGATAGTGCCACGGAAGACCGTATCGGAGCTTAGGAAGTTCCTCGAGGCCGAGGGAAAGGTGGCGGTGGTCATAGGGAAGAACAACATCCTCTTCAAGATAGGCGACATAGAGTTCCTGGCCCGCCTCATCGAGGGCACCTACCCCGACTACACGCAGGTGATCCCCGCGAAGAACGAAAAGAAGCTGAAGGCCGACCGCGCCGCCTTCATAAAGGCCCTCCGCAGGGTCTCCATCATGAGCCGCGAGCGCTCGAACGCCGTGAAGCTCGAGCTCGACTCCGGGAAGATGACCCTTTCGAGCTCCAACCCCGACATAGGCGAGGCCAAGGACACCCTGCCCGTGGAGTACGCGGGCGAGGCCATGGCCGTGGGCTTCAACGCCCGCTACCTGATAGACGTGCTCCAGGCCATGGGGGGCGAGCGCGTGCAGTTCGAGCTCCAGGACCCCCTTAGCCCCTCGCTCCTCAAGGAGGAGGGCAACGAGGCCTACCGCTGCGTGGCCATGCCCATGAGGATTTAGGGGGGTTGAGTCACGGCTTCCGTTAGGAGGAGCGATTTATAACGTTATTGAAAGGCCCCCCGGAGTGATTCCGGGGTGGGGGATCACCCAGTAATTTTAATAATGTTATCTAACTGAATATTTATGGCGATACCTGATTATCAGAGCATAATGCTACCGCTACTAAAGCTTCTGGCAGATAAACAGGAACATTCCAAACGAGAAGCTGTTGAAAAGCTTGCACATTCTTTCCAATTAACCGAGGACGAAAAAAAGGAGTTGTTACCGAGTGGGCGGCAAGCTATTTTTGACAATAGAGTTGGATGGGCTCGCACATACCTGAACAAAGCTGGGCTTCTTGAATCCACAAGAAGAGGTTTCTTTAAGATAACACCACGGGGATTAGAAGCTTTAGCACAAGACCTAAAAGAAATAAATGTTAAATTTCTTGAACGATATTCTGAGTTTATAGAATTTAAAGAAGCGGGTAGAGACAAGGAAGAAAAAATACAGCCCGAGGTAGAGACAACTATTACTAGCAAGCAGTCACCTGAAGATTTATTGGTATATGGATATCAGAAGATAAGGCAGGAATTGGCCGATGAACTCTTAGACCAGATTAAATCATGCTCGCCAGATTTTTTTGAAAAACTAGTTGTCGAGCTTCTTGTAAAAATGGGCTACGGCGGATCGAGGAAAGATGCCGGTAAAGCAATAGGAAAAACTGGCGATGAAGGCATCGACGGCATTATTAAGGAAGATAAGCTTGGCCTAGATATTATTTATATCCAGGCTAAAAGATGGGGAAATACCGTAAGCCGTCCAGAGGTTCAAAAATTCGCTGGAGCTTTGCAGGGCAAGCGTGCACGAAAAGGAATTTTTATTACTACCTCCAGTTATTCAAAGGAAGCTTTAGATTTTGTATCAACGATAGAGAGTAAAATCATTCTAATAGATGGAGAGCAACTTGCCCAGCTTATGATTGATTATGATATCGGCGTCTCACAAGTTGCTTCATATAATATTAAGAAAATAGACTCAGATTACTTTATAGATTAGAATTCGGGGGAGCATCCATGGGGAAATATTCTGATCTTATAGTCTTAAAAAGAACAAAAGCTCGAACTCAGCACACTTGCAACAAATGCGCCAAAAGAATATCAGCGGGTAATATTTACTACAGGGAACATATTGAGGATAAATTTCTTCATGCTTTAAATGCTCAAAAATATTGTTCTTCTTGCTATGAAACCTACGGTCAAAGTTTATTATGCCCATCGAAGAAGCACCGCAAAACTACCAAGACATCAGCATTATCACGACGCAATATTTTTGAAAATGATTAGATTAGCATGGAAGGCGGCCTAGACAAAGTAGGCGAGTATTGAATCATGACATTAGAGATTCAAAGTCAAAGAATGGCCGCTATCTCCATTTTGACATAAATCATGACGGAACATACTGAGATGAGTGCCTGGGGAAATATCGCTGATTGGGCGGTAGCAGCAGCTACTTTTTTACTTGCCATTGTTGCAGTTTTTCAAGACAAAATAAGAGCTTATATAAAGAGCCCAAAGCTGGATTGCGCAATTGAACTCAAGCCTCCAGATTGTCATAAAACTACATCAAGAATAACGGGTAGTGAGATATCATTTTCCTCATTTTACTATTTATGACTACTCCAGAAGGACGACCAATTACACTGCCGAAAGTATACTGCAGTTTTATGTCACCTGATACATTTAAACACTGCAATCTGGGCCATATTCACGATCCAAAATATCGGAGAAATGTTGGAGAAGCTAATCCGACCTTGCCTGTCAGTTCGGAAGAAACTGTGTTTTGTTTTGATGTCTCGTTCCGGTCCAATAAGCTATATCATCTTATAGCACCCGGAACCTATAAATTTAAGATAACAATAGGATGTGAAAATGCTAAGACGATATCCAAGAAATACATTATGGAAATGTCCGGGAAATGGTTGGAAGATGAAGGAAGAATGTTGAATGAGGGATTATCGATAAGAGAGATTTGAGCAATAGCCAATAAAATAAGGGGCAGCACCCCTTTATCATCTTTCAACGTAAATCTTCACCCTCCTAACTCTTCAATTTTGCGGCTGTGTAGGTGAAGTGCGCCACCATTGGGGCAAAGTTTTCGGGGGTTTGTCCGGAGCCCCCTCCCCTTCCCCTACTGCCCTCCTCCTGGCGGAGGTGCTTCCGGTAGAGGACGTCCCGCTCGGGGCTCGCCCCGGCGATGTGCTTCGAGGGGGAGTCCATCTTCCTACGGGCGGAAGCGTCCATCTCCTCGCCCACCCTGAGCTCCGCCGTGATGGCCCGCTTCATGGCCCGGGAAGCGCCCTCCAGCGGAAACCTGCCAGAGCAATATTTGCCAAATTTGGCCCCGAATTTAGATAACTTTATCTATATTTATTGCGAAAAATAGCTAAAAAGGCAATTCCGTCCGAATAAAAGGCAACAGGGGCCGAGACATCCCGTGCCGACTGTGCTACGTTGGAGTGAGTCAGACGAAACACCAACTGGGGGGAAGCAACCAAAGGGGGTGATAGCCCATAAAGTGAGATAAGCGGATTCACCGGAGGGGGCATTTTTCAGTGCGGACACATGGTAAAAGGGGGTAAGAGATGAGAAGTGCAGTAGCAATATTAGCCGTTATTTTGGCCTTGACCCTTGCCGTGGGGGTGGCCTTCGCCGGAAACGGCCACGGAAACGGCGCGCCCAGCGGCGCCCACTACAACCTCAACCTCATCGGGGTGGGCAACTACGGGCACAAGCAGTGCAACAGCAACGATAACTTCACAGACAAGGACATGTCCAACAACGGCCACCGCATCTTCGTCGACCTCTGCGGCAACACCAAGATAATGCTCTGCGAGTCCGGCGTCGACGCAGGCTGCGAGGAAGTGGAAGGCTTCAGCGTCCTCGACGCAAACGGCACCGACGGGGAGGCCTCCTTCGCGCTGCCCAACCCCGACCCCGACGGCGACGGGGAGACCGTCTATTCGGTCTTTGCCCGCGCCCTGGGCAAGCCCGGCGGGTCCTCCATGACCACGACGTGCGCCTGGGACTACTCCGAGGACCCCAACGGCGAGCTCGTCTGCTCGGTGCTGACCCTGGTGCTCGAGCGGGACAAGGGGAAGTCCAGGTTCGACAACGTCACCAAGTACCTGCTCTACATCTACGCCGACGTTGACGGCGACGGCGACCTCGAAAGGGTTCCCCTCTTCGACGACTCCCTGGAGGGCTACTACTGGGATTACGACAACAACGGCCTCAAGCTCGCCCAGCTCCGCTTCTACGAGTGCGTCACCATAGTTCCGGACCCGAGCGACCCCTACGCAGACGCCATAGACACGGACTGCTACTGATAGAAGACTGGAGAGGGAAACTGATACGCACGAAAAAGGCCGGCGCCTTGGCGCCGGCCTTTTCATTTCGTCCTTCGGTCCTTGCGGGGTCCGACGGTCGGGTTATGTTAGCCCGCCCTCATCCCTCGGCCCGGCCCCGCCTGACCTCCTCCTCGCGGAGGTACTTACGGTAGAGGACCTCCCACTCGGGGCTCCCCTCGGCCACGTGCTTGGAAAGGGAGTCTATCTTCCTCCGGGCGGCGGCGTCCATCTCCTCGCCCACCCTCAGCTCCGCCGTGATGGCCCGCTTCATGGCCCGGCGCACCGTGCCCTCGTCCTCGGTGATGTCTATTATGCCCCTGTCGAGGAGGCCCTTGAGGATCATGTGGGTCATGTGGGTTATCTTGTCGTCCGAAAGCCTCATATCGCCCCCGCATAATCCTTAGATGACAAGGTTTCGCTCCCTGATGAGTTTATGCTTTGTGAGGTCGAAGAGCTTGCGGTAGTCCATGCGGCCGCGCTCTATGTCGTGCTCGAACTGCTTGAGGATCTCCCGGACCTCGTCGTTTAGCCTGTCCTCGACCTCAAGCTCCTCCGTCACGAGCGCTTCCACCTCGGCTTGGAGCTTCGCGGCGTCCACGTCGGGGACGATGAGCTCCTCATTGAAGAGAGTGTCGACTATCCTTCGCGAGATTACCGGTATCCAGGACCTCGGTATCCTCATGCCCCTACTTCTCTAAGAACGAAAGGAGCGCTATGTTCCGGGCCCTCTTCACCGCCGTGGTGAGCTCCCTCTGGTGCTGGGCGCAGGCGCCGGTCATCCGCCTGGGGAGGAGCTTCCCCCGGTCGGTTATGTAGCTCCTGAGGGTCCTGGTGTCCTTGTAGTCGATGAACTCCGTCTTGTCCGCGCAGAAGCGGCAGAACTTTCTCCTGTGTGTGAACCTTCTCTGCACTGTGCCTCCTCTTTATCTCCTCAAGTGTGTTGTTTTCCGTTAAAACGGCTCGACGTCGGTGTTCTCCTGGGGCGGCGAGCCCCCCTCGTAGCCCTGCGAGGAGCCCTCGTCCCTGCGGCCGCCTCCGCCTCCGCCGCCGAGGAACCTTATGTTTTGGGCCACCACCTCGGTCTTGCTCCGCTGCTGCCCGTCGCTCTCCCAGCGCCTCTCCTGGAGGCGCCCCTCGGCCAGCACCGGCCTCCCCTTGGAGAGGTACTGGCTGCAGGTCTCGGCCTGCCTTCCAAAGACCACCACGTCGATGAAGAGGGTCTCCTCCTTGAACTCGTCGCCCTGCTTGAACTTCGTGGTGACGGCCAGCCTCAGCGTCGTCACCGGCGTGCCCGAGGGCGTGTACCTGAGCTCGGGGTCCTTGGTGAGGTTGCCTATCAGGATAACCTTGTTGAACATTTACTCCGCCTTCTCCGCCGCCGGCTCCTGGGCCTCCGCCTGCTGCTCCGCCTGCTGCGCCTGCGCCTGCGCCTGGGCCGCGGCCGCTTCGGCAAGCGACCTCATGGCCGCCTCCCTCTGTTTCTTTTCGAGCCTCACCACCATGTACTTGAACACGGGGTCGTAGACCTTGTAGAAGTCCTCCAGGGTCTTGACGAAGCTCGAGGGCGCCTTGAAGAGGAAGAGCACGAAGAACCCCCTGGTCTGCTTGTTGAGCTCGTAGGCCAGTTTCCTCCGGCCCCAGGGCTCGACCTTAAGCACCTCGCCCTGGTTGGCCTCTATCAGGTCCTTCACTCTCTGCTGGGCGGCTTCGATTTCCTCGTCGGAAAGGGATGGGTTGAAGATGGCGATGTTCTCGTAGACGTTTACGTTCATTCGTCCTCCTTGTGGTTTTTTCGAATGCCTTCGAAAAAGCCCTTCCCCCAGGGGAAGAGCAAGAAGCCCTTAATTTATATCACATCTGCCCCCGCTAAATCAAATCGCGGGGGCGTGGGTCTGGTCGGGGCGAGAGGATTTGAACCTCCGACTTCACGGTCCCGAACCGTGCGCGCTACCAGGCTGCGCTACGCCCCGTCGTAAATACGTAGATATAAATGATAAGCGCCCCGCCGCGCGCAAGTCAAGGCGGGCGCGGGGCCGGGGCGGTCCCCCCATTAGGGGGCTTTTTCGCCCCCCTCAGCCCGCCAGGAACCGCTCCCTCGCCGTGCCGAGCCTCTCCAGGGCGGCCACGAGCCTGCGGTAGGCCCTGGGGTCCTCCGAGGGCATGGCCTCAAGGAGGGCCGGGCAGAAGTACCAGGTGCAGCGGTAGGGCCTCCGCCACCTCTCTATGGCGCAGCCCCCGGTGCCCAGGTGCCGGCAGGGCTCGGTGTCGCGCTCCCTGGGCGGCTCGGGCGGAAGGAGGCCCCCGCCCAGGGCCTCGAGGAAAAGCTCATCCGCCTCCTCGTGGGCGGCGTGGCGGTCTATGCAGCAGACGGAGGCGCAGCCGGGGCAGAGGCGCGAGGTGAAGCCCTCTATGATGGGGCTCACGGCCTCGTAGGCCTCCCTGAGCAGGAGGGCCAGGGAAGCCCTGGAATCGCGGTCAGTCTCCATGGGGTCATTTCCGGGCACGGCTTATTCTTGACCACGGCGGGGCGGGGGGTCAAGCGGCACCGGCTAAGTCAGACCCGGCACCTCGACGGCCCCGGCGCGGAGGAGCCTGAGTTCCTCGCCCGAGGCGTCCACCACCGTGGAGGGCTTTCCGCCGGGCGTGGGGCCCGCGTCTATTAGGAGGTCCACTCCCTCGGGAAGGAGGCGCGCCACCTCCTCGGCCGTGGAAGGCGGCTCGCCGCCCGAGGGGTTCGCGCTCGTGGCGGTGATGGGAAAGGCGAGGGCACGGGCCAGGTGGAGGCCGAAGCTCTCGCCCGGCACCCTCACGGCCACCTTGCCCTCCAGGGTGAGGGCGTCGTTGAGCCCCTCGCGGGCCCTGAAAAGTATGGTCAGGGGCCCCGGCCAGTAGCTGTCTATGAGGCGCCGGGCCGCGGTCGTCACCTCAGCCGCCACCAGGGAGAGCGAGGCCTCGGTGCCCACGATGAGCGATACGGGCTTGTCCGAGGGGCGCCCCTTTATCTCGAAGAGCCTCCCGAGGGCCGAGGCGTCGTCGAACCTCACGCCCAGGCCGTAGAAGGTCTCGGTGGGGTAGGCCACCATGCCCCCCTCGCCGAGCACCCTCAGGGCCCGGTCCAGGGCTTCCCTCACGTCGCCGCCCTCAGTCTTTATTACTTCCATGGCCGAATTCTAACACAATGTCGGGGGGTTAATAAACAACGATAATAAACAACTAATGAACAAGTAATAAACAACGGGGGGTCGCGCGCGGGGGACTCAGGAGCGGTTTCCCGCAAGGAGCATCGAGCCCTGGGGGAGCCCCAGCACCCTTGAGACCACGGCGCATTTCGACTGGAATAGGAAAAACACCTCCCGCTCTTCCTCAAGGAGGGTCTCGAAGTTCCCCTGCCCCTTGCTTATGACGAGGCCGGCGCGGGCAAAGAGCTCCCTGAAGGCGGGCGAGGTCGTCTCGAGGATCGTCCCCACCGAGTCGGAGCCGTTATCGACGACGCGGCAGACCCCCTCGAGGCCTACCTGGCGGGCGTCTTCCGCGGTGCAGTCGTTTATCACCGGCGAGGCCTTCGCTACCGCCGTGACCTCCTTGCCCAGGGCCCTGAGCTCCTCGATGAGAAGCCTGTCGAAGGCCGCCTCGCCGGCGTTGTCCAGGAGGTAGAGAACGTCGCCCGCCCTCTCCACGGCCCGGCGGAAGGCCCCCGTGTGGTCCACGGCCAGGGGCTCGCCGAGGGCTCGCCCCACGGTGCCCTCCACGTCTATGGAGGTGTATATCCCGAAGTCGATGACGTTTCCGGCGATGGCGAGCCTCGCGGCCGTATGGAGGGGGTCGCCGCTTCCCGCCACGCGCTCCCTGAGCCCGCCGTAGAGGGCCAGGGCCTTCTCGTTATAGCGGCCTTTCACCTCCCGGAAGGGGTCGCGGCCCATGAGGCGCCTGAGGGCGCGGTGCATCCTGGTGGTGGCGTGGGCCGGGGACTTCGCCAGGTCTGCCTCCCGGATCTCCCCGAGGGCCTCCTCCACCATGCGGGCCCCCTCGCCGCCGTTTATCCCGCCCAGCTCCAGGGCGATGAGGCACTGCCTCCTGAAGCAGGGGAGGCACTCCTGGTGCACCCGCATATGTTTTCCGGAAAGGAAGGGCATGGCCCTCTATCTTATCATTTCCCCTTGAAGAGGCGCGCCCGGAGCAGGTGCCCCGCGCCCCATATGGCCGCTCCCGCGGCGATGAAGAGGAGCCAGCCGTACCAGGGCATGGTGGCCATCCTGGAGCCCATGACCACCATGAGCACGGTTATGGGGAGTATGCCCAGGGCCGTGGCCCAGGTGAAGGTCCACCACGACACCGCCGTCAGCCCGGCGGCGTAGTTGATGAGGTTGAAGGAGATGACGGGGATGAAGCGCATGACGAATAGGGCGCCGCCCCCGTGGTGCTCCGACCACTTCTCTACCGCCAGGGCGTGCTTCTTCTCGAGCACCCTGCGGACGAAGCCCCGCCCGAGCCTCCTCGATAGCCCGAAGGCGAGGTAGGCCCCGAGCATCGCGCCGCTCCAGGTTATCACCGTGCCCCAGAAGACGCCGTAGAGCATCCCGTTTGCCATGGCTATGAACTCCGCCGGGAAGGGGACGAAGGAGTGGAGCACCATAAGCCCGATGGAGACGGCGACGCCCCAGGGGCCGGCCTCCTTTATGTAGCGCTCTATCTCGGCCATCGTGAAGCGGGGCCAGGCGGCGCACCAATCGGCCCCGGCCAGGAGGCCGCAAAGGAGCTGGGCGAAGGCCGCGTAGGCCACCAAAAGCGCAAGCACGGCCGCGGCGGCGATAAGGGCGTGGCGCCTGAACCTCTCAGGGCTCATGATGGCTTAATTGTATCAGAGGCGGGCGGCCCTCACAGGGGATGGACGAACTCGCCCCCGTCCCACATCTCGAGGAACACGCCCACCACCTCGGAGTCGAACTCCCTGCCCGAAAGGGAAGCGATGTACTCCCTCACCCTGGCGGCCTCCCAGGCCGGGCGGTACGGGCGGTCAGAGAGGAGGGCGTCCCAGACGTCCACGACGGCGAATACCCGGGCCTCCAGGGGTATCTCCTCGCCCCTGAGCCCCCTGGGGTATCCCGAGCCGTCCAACTTCTCGTGGTGGCAGTAGGGGATGGCGATGGCCGGCTTGAGGTAAGAGATGGGAGAGAGGAGCTCGTAGGCCATCACCGGGTGCTTCCTCATCTTCTCCCACTCGGCCTCGTCGAGCTTGCCCGGCTTGAAGAGTATGGCGTCGGGCACGCCGAGCTTGCCTATGTCGTGGAGAAGGGCGCCCCTCCTGACGTGCACCAGGGCCTCCTCGCTCATCCCCATCCTCCGGGCTATCTTCACCGTGATTTCGGTGACCCTCTTTGAGTGGCCCTCGGTCTCCTGGTCCCGGTAGTCAAGGGCCCTCGACCACCCCTCGATGGTGGCGTCGTAGGCCGTGGCCAGTTCGTCCCTGGAGTGCTGGAGCTCGCTGAACATCGTGGAGTTGTCTATGGCTATCGCGGTCTGCCCGGCCAGGGTCTCGAGGAAGCCCAGCCACTCCTCGTCGGGGGCGAGAGGCGTCCGGCTGAATATGTTCAGGGTGCCCTTCACCTGTCCCCTGGCGATGAGGGGGAGGGAGGCGTAGGAGGAGAACCCCTCCCGCCCTATCGCTGCGGCGCATTCGTCGTCGTCCCCCGCCCTGACGGTGTCTCTGACCAGCACCGTCTTTCGCTCCAGGGCCGCCCGGCCCGGAAGGCCCTCGCCTAGGCGGACCCCGCAGAGACTGGCGGATTCGCTCCGCAGTCCGCGGCCCGCCGCGTAATCAAGCTCCATGCTGTGGGGGTTAAGTAGCATCACCGAGGCGGCGTCCACATCGAGCTGCGTGACGACCTGCGCAAGGAGGATGTCCAGCGTGACCTTGAGGTCCAGGCTTCCGCTTATGGCGAGGTCTATGGTTCTCAGGGAATTAAGCCTTCGGAGCTGAAGCCCCAGCCGCCTCTCGGCCTCCTTCCGCTCCGTGATGTCCTCGGCCAGGCCGCAGACGAACCGGGGCTTCCCGCCGGGCGCGGATATCGGAAACTTGAAGACGTCCCAGAGGGTCTCCCTTCCGCCCGTGGGGACCGCCACCTCGTACCTCGCGGGCCTGCCGTGGGCGATGACGGCCCTGTCCTCCTCGGTGAGCCTGCGGGCGATGTCTGGAGGGAAGAGCTCGTCGTTGGGCTTGCCGACCACGTCCTCGCGCCTGACGGAGAAGGCCTCCTCGAATTTCCTGTTTATGTAAAGGTGCCTCGTGTCGGGGTCCTTTATGAAGGCCACCAGGGGCGAGTTGTCCATGAAGAGGTGGAACCTCTCCTCGCTCTCCCTGAGCTTCTCTCCCGCCCGCACGCGGTCGGTGACGTCGGTCATGAAGCCCTCTATGGCGAGGGCTTCCCCCCGGGGGGAGAAGACCCCGGAGCCCTTCTCCCAGACCCACTTGAGCTCGCCCACCTTCGTGGCTATCTTGTAGGAGATGGTGAAGGGCCTCTTCTCCCTCAGGGCGGCCTGGACCTCTTCCCACACCTGCTCTCGGTCCTCGGGCACGATTAGCTCCCCGTAGGCCACGGCCCTGTTTTCGAGGAGGTCCTCGGGCCGGTAGCCCGTGAGCTCCAGGCACCCCTCGCTCACGAACTTCATGGTCCAGCCCCGGTCGTTCAGGCAGCGGTAGGCCATCCCCGGGAGGTTGCTCATGAGGGCGTAGAGGCTCCGCCTGCTCTCCCTGAGCTCTTCTTCCGCCCGAAGCCGCTCGGTGACGTCGCGGAAGATGCCCAGCAGGAGGCGCTTTCCTCCCACGTTCACCTGGCTGGCGCTTATCTCCACGGGCACGCGCGAGCCGTCCTTCCTCAGGACGGCGTGGGCCTCCAGGGCCCGGCCGAGCCGGGCGTGCTCGGCGAACATCCGTCGCGCGTGCTCCGCTTTCTCTGGCGGGTGGAGCGCCGACTGGTGGAGGCCGATTATCTCCTCCCTGGGCCTGCCCAGGAGCTCCGAGGCCGTGGCGTTGCAGTCCACTATGAGCCCGCTCTCGGTATCCGCCACGAGGATGGCGTCGTTTGTGTTTTCAAAGAGCGTCAGGTAGTTTCTTCTGGCCCTGTCGGCCTCCTCCCTGCTCCGCATCAGGTAGACGAGCACCACGCTTATGGCCACGACGAACGACAGGAACGCCCCCAGGGCGTATCCCCAGGGGGCGAACCAGGCCACGGGCCTGAGGAAGGGGTAGTCGGCCTTGTGGATGCCCCAGGCGATGAAGGCCACCCCCGGCACGGCCACGGCCCTTCCGCCTAGCGCGCCCCGGGCCTTGAGGAAGACGACGCCTGTCCATACGTAGACCACAGCCATGAAAAGGAACGTGGGAAGCGTAAGCGCCAGGAAAGGCGTGTTCAGGGCCAGGGCGGCCCCTATCCAGAGGGCGATGCCCGCGAAGGCGTAGGCGAGCCACCGGGGGGCCGTTCTGCCCAGGAATATGAAGGAGCCCCACTGAAGGAGCACGGCGCTCAGGAGGGCCGAAAACTGGTTGCCGAAGACGAGGGCCGGCGACTCGCCAGCGGAGATAATGAAAAGCTGGAACAGGAAGCGCAGGCAGTAGACCGACCAGCTCAGGGCCCATATCTTGAGGAACCTTTCCCTGTACTGGTAGTAAAGAAACCAGTAGGCGAAGGCCAGTATGGCCGAAGCCACAGTGGAAGAAGCGACTGCCGGGAATAGCCAATCCATAAAGTGCTGCTTTTTATTTTAAAGAAATAGCCGCCCGCAAGTCTACGGTTTTATAGTGGTTGCTTGGCGGTAGAGGAAGTTATGACCCCCGTCATGGCTTCCTCCAGCCCGGGAGGGTAGAATAATATTATGGAGGCGGAAGCCGGGCACCCGAGGATAACGAGGGAGAAGCGCACCGTGGAGGCCATGCTACGCATCTACTGCCGGGACCACCACGGCACGCGCGGGGCCCTCTGCGGGGAATGCGCCGAACTCCTTGAGTATGCGCATGCCCGCCTGGACAGGTGCCGCTTCGCCGGGAAGAAGCCCACCTGCGGGAACTGCCCCGTGCACTGCTACAAGCCCTCGATGAAAGCCAAGATAGTGGAGGTGATGAGGTACTCGGGCCCCCGCATGACCCTGCGCCATCCCTACTACGCCCTACGCCACTTCCTCGACGGCTTCGTGAAGGCGCCGGAAGTCACCAGGGAAAAGGGCCGGGATCATCAGGGCTGAAACTAGATAGGAATTAATACTACATCAACCCCAAAAAATATATCAGCCCTTCTGGGCGCACTTGTCGCAAAGGCCCTCGAAGACGACCCTCTTGTTGAGGACCGTATACCTTCTCTGGATCTCCCGGGGGACCTTGAGGGCGCTCAGGTTCTTATCGTAAAAGTCTATTATGGCGTTGCATCTTATGCACCTGAAGTGGTGGTGCCCCTCCAGGTTGGGGTCGAAACGCTTTGCCTCGCCGTGTCCCTCCACCACGCCGATAACGCCTATCTCGGCGAAGGTAATGAGCGACCTATTCACGGTATCGAAGGAGATGTGGGGGAAGACCTTCCTCACCTTCCTGTATACCTTGTCCGCCGAGGGGTGCTCCCTCGAACGGGCCACCTCCCTGTATATCGCCAGGCGCTGGGGGGTTATCTTCAGGTCGTGCTTCTTGCACTCTGCCTTGAAGGAATCCATCAGCTCTGCACTTTCTTTTCCGGGCATGATTAAACTATATAGGAACTGTTTTTAATTTGCAAAGAAAAGGGTAATTCCCAAGGGGCGCCCATAAGCCCTCCCCGGTCCGCATGCCCGTTTCAAAAGAGACGATCTCCGATCATTTCACAGTCCAAGGTTGGTATTCAATATCAGAAGCTCCCCCTGTCCAGGGTGCGGTACTGGACGGCCTCGGAGACGTGGTGCGACGCGATCACCTCCGCCCCCTCCATGTCGGCGATGGTGCGCGAGAGTTTTAATATGCGGGTGTAGGCCCTGGCCGAGAGGCCCAGCCTCTCGATGGCCGTCTCAAGGAGGTCCCTGGCCGCGGGCTCCAAGGCGCAGTGCTTCTTCACGTGGCGGGTCTTCATCTGGCCGTTTGCGTATATCCGCTCCCTCCCGAAGCGCTTAAGCTGCAAGCCCCGGGCGCGCACCACGCGCTCCCTTATGGCCGCGGAGCCCTCGCCCGAGCGCTCCTCCGAGAGCTCCCGGTAGGGGACCGAGGGGACATCGAGGTGGATGTCTATCCTGTCCACGAGGGGGCCCGAGAGCCTCGCCCTGTAGCGGTGTATCTGCCCCGAGGTGCAGGAGCACTGGTGGCGCGAGTCGCCGAAGTAGCCGCAGGGGCAGGGGTTCATGGCCGCAACGAGCATGAAGCGCGCCGGGTAGGTCACGGAGGCCACGGCGCGGGAGACCGTCACCTCGCCCTCCTCGATGGGCTGGCGGAGGACCTCCAGGGCGCCCCGCTTGAACTCCGGCAGCTCGTCGAGGAAGAGCACGCCGTTATGGGCCAGGCTCACCTCGCCGGGCCTGGGGTTCTGCCCCCCGCCTATCAGGGCCACGTCCGATATCGTGTGGTGGGGCGAGCGGAAGGGCCGCGTGGCAAGGAGCGGGCGGCCGTCGCGCATGAGGCCCGCAACGCTGTGCACCCGGGTGGTCTCTATGGCCTCCTCGAAGGTCATGGGTGGAAGTATCGTGGGGAGGCGCTTCGATAGCATCGTCTTTCCCGCCCCCGGGGGGCCTATCATGAGGACGTTGTGCCCTCCGGCGGCCGCCACCTCGAGGGCGCGCTTGGCGTGCTCCTGCCCCTTTACGTCGGAGAAGTCGTCGTCGTAGGCCGAGCCCCCGGCCATGGCCCGCGGGAGGTCCACCCGCGCTGGGGCCACCTCGCGGAGGCCACGGAGGAACTCTATCACCTCCGGGAGGCTTTTGACCCCCCTTACCTCCACGCCCTCGACCACGGCGGCCTCGGCGGCGTTATCCGCCGGAAGGAGGAGCCCCGCGCCGAGCTCCCGCGCAAGGAGCGCCATCGAGAGCGCCCCCCGCACGGGCTTAATCTCTCCGTTTAGGGAGAGCTCCCCCGTCATCAGGCATCCCCCCAGGGCCTCAGGGGGCACGACGCCCTCGCAGGCGGCAAGCCCCACGGCGATGGGGAGGTCGAAGCTCGCCCCCTCCTTCCTGAGGTCCGCCGGGGCGAGGTTAACGGTGATGGGCCGGAGGGGGAAGTTCATCCCCGAGTTCTTGAGCGCCGCCTTCACCCTGTCGCGCGACTCCTTCACCGCCGCGTCCGGGAGGCCCACCAGCGAAAAATGCGGGAGGCCCCGCGAGGCGATGTCCACCTCCACGTCCACCGCCCGGGCCTCTATGCCCAGGAGCGAGGCGCTTGCGACCTTGGCGAGCATGGGAGATTATAACCCAAGGCGTTTGGGTTTGTG
>JARRNG010000042.1:0-13517 GCA_037385265.1 Nitrospirota bacterium | reverse complement strand
CTTGCGCTTTCGCCGAAGAGGCTGTAAGTCATTCCCTCAAGGGGCCTGTATCCCGCCTTTGGCATCTCTTAATGATACCATGACCAGCAATTACTTTTTTTGACCCTTTCAAGGAACCTTTTGGAATTCATTTTGAAAGCGGCGAGATCAAAGAGGTGATATCTATCCCGGGTGCGCGCCTCAGCCTACCTTCACGCGCCAGACCGTGCCAGCGGGGCCATCCTCGAGCACGATGCCTTTTTTCAGAAGCTCGTCCCTGACGGCGTCGGCCCGATCCCAGTTCTTCCCCTTCCGGGCCTCCTCCCTCTCGCGGATGAGCGAGGCAATCTCCTCCTCCGAAAGGCCCACGTCGCGGAGCTTCATTATCGAGCTGTACCACTCCTCGGGCGTCCTCTGGAATATGCGGAGCACCGCGCCCGTCTCCCTGAGGGCCTCCATGGCGCCCTTTACGAGCTCCCGGGCCTTCTGGCCCGAGGGCTTGCCGTCGAGGAAGCGGTTTACCTCGCGGATGAGCTCGAACATGTGGCCGATGGCGAGGGCGGTGTTGAGGTCGTCGTCCATGGCCTCCCGGAACTTCTCCTTGAATCCCGAGACCACTCCCTCGAGCTCCTCGGCTCCCGGGGCCTTTTCCTTGCCGCCCTCTCGGGCGAGGAAGTCGCCCGCGCGCCTGAGGGTGAGGTAGTAGCGGTCCAGCGACGTCTCGGCCTCCCGGAGGAGGGCGTCGGAGAACTCTATGGGGCTCCGGTAGTGGGTTTGGAGGAGGAAGAACCTCACCGCCTCGGGGTCGAACTTGGGCTTTCCGGTGTAAGCCTCCGACTGGGCGAGCTCGTTTTCGTGGTGGGGGAATACGAGGTCGGCCCCGCCGCCGTGGATGTCGAAGGTCTCGCCAAGGTGCTTCATGCTCATGGCGGTGCACTCGATGTGCCAGCCGGGGCGACCGGGCCCCCAGGGGCTGTCCCACGCGGGCTCTCCCTCCTTCGAGGATTTCCAGAGGGCGAAGTCCATGGGGTGGCGCTTGCGCTCGTCCACCTCCACGCGCGCCCCGGCCCGCATCTCGTCGCGGGAGCGGCCCGAGAGCTTCCCGTAGCCGGAGAACTTCTCTATGTCGAAGTAGACGTCGCCGTCCACCGAGTAGGCGTAGCCCTTTTCCTCGAGCCCCTTTATAGCCGCGATTATCTCCGGGATGTGCTCCGTGGCCCGGGGCTCGACGTCGGCGGGCTCCACCCCCAGGCGGCCCATGTCCTCGTAGTACTTGCGGGTGTAGCGGCCGGCCACCTCGTCCCAGGGTATGCCCATCTCGCGGGCGCGGTTAATTATCTTGTCGTCGATGTCGGTGAAGTTCTTTATGAACGTGACGTCGAGGCCCCTGTAGCGGAGGTACTGGCGCAGGACGTCGAAGACTATGGCGCTCCTGGCGTGCCCGATGTGGCAGACGTCGTAGACCGTGACGCCGCAGACGTACATCTTCACCTTGCCCGCCTCGAGGGGGACGAAGTCTTCCTTGCGGCCCGTCATGGTGTTGTGGATTCTCATCACGCTTTCCTCGCCCCTGGCCCGCGATAGCCTCGCCTCGAGCTCGCCGAGCTTCGCCTCCAGGGCCTTGAACCTGTCCTCCACGGGGTCGGGCAGGTGAACGTGGTCCAGGACCTCCTCGGGCCCGTGCTCGCCCACCCGGATGACCTTCTTCTTTATGACCCGCCCGGGGATGCCCACCACTATGGAGTGGTCTGGCACGGACTTGAGGACCACGGAGTTGGCCCCTATTTTAACATAGTCCCCGATGCGTATATTGCCGAGCACCTTGGCCCCCGAGCCGATGACGACGCCCCTGCCCAGGGTGGGGTGGCGCTTGCCCTTTTCCTTGCCCGTGCCGCCCAGGGTCACGCCCTGGTAGAGGAGGCAGTCGGGGCCTATCTCCGCCGTCTCTCCTATCACCACGCCCATGCCGTGGTCGATGAAGAAGCCCGGCGCAATCCTCGCCGCCGGGTGTATCTCTATGCCCGTGAGCCACCGGGCCACCTGCGAAAGAAACCGTGGCAGAAAGGGCACGCCGAGGCCCAGGAGGGCGTGGTTGATGCGGTGAAAGACTATGGCGTGGAAGCCGGAGTAAGTGAGCACCACCTCGAGGGCCGAGCGCGCGGCCGGGTCCTTTTCGAAGACGGCCCTGTAGTCCTTCCTTATGTCGGCCAGGAGGCCCATTGGTTAATTATATATGATTTTTGAGGCTTTCGGAGGGAGCGCCGGATTAAGACCGGCCCGGTCCGAGGAGACCGAGGGACTTCTTAAGCAGGGGGCCGAAGGTGCCCTCGGCGTCTCTTACCGGCCCCATGTGAAAGAGCCCTACCGTCCCGTCCGCGCCGATCAGGACGGTGGTCGGAAAGCTCCTCACCCCGTAGCTTTCCTGGATTGAGCCCTTGTCTATGCCCACGGGGAACGTGACCCCGTATTCGGAGACGAAGCTCCTGACCTTTCTGTGGCTCTCGCCCCCGTCTATGCCTATCATGATGAGGGGCTCGTCGCGATGCTTTTCGAGGAAAGATGTCAGCTCGGGCATCTCCTTCTTGCAGGGGCCGCACCAGGTGGCGAAGAAGTTCAGGATTATGACCTTCTTGCCGAGGTGGTCCGACAGGCGGAAGGTACTGCCGTCCAGGAGCTTGAGCGTGAAATCGGGGGCGGCCTTCTCCTGGAGGTGCGAGGACATGGCG
This sequence comes from Nitrospirota bacterium, assembly GCA_037385265.1. Taxonomy (GTDB): domain Bacteria; phylum Nitrospirota; class Thermodesulfovibrionia; order Thermodesulfovibrionales; family JdFR-86; genus JARRNG01. The sequence continues at coordinate 10,812 of JARRNG010000042.1, read as the reverse complement.
TACCCGGCGCCCCCCACCAGGGGTTCTCCGGGCGGCCGGCTCTGGGCCGGAGGACGGAGAACAAGCACCGCGAGGGCCAATATCCCTGCCGACAGGAGCCAGGCGCCCTTGTTCAAGTTCCCTCCCCCTTGACTTCTTTATTTGCACGCCAAAATTACTTATGCACCTCTATTTGTACGCCAGCGCAGAGGGGCGCCCCCGCCGGAACGCCCCTGCCCCGATGCATAACGCCGCTCAGTATCTTCTTTCTATCTTTTCGCTTTCGCAGACCTCGCGGATCTGGTCCTTCACGAGCCTGCCGTCCTGCCAGATGCGCTCCCGTACCTTGTGGCACTCCGTCCTGGGGTTGTACTCTAGGGGGTCGGCCCGGTACACGGCCGTCGTGCCGTCGTTGGCCCTGGTCCTGTATTCGACGGGCTCTCGGGAATATACGGCCTCCCGCCTGCCCTGCGCCGAAACCTCCGCGAGGGTCGCGCCGAAGGCCGCGCCGAGGGCGGCCCCTATTACGCCCCCGCGCCAGGGGTTCCTGTGGTCCAGGAGGGCGCCGGCCAAGCCTCCCACGGCGCCGCCCGCCGCCGCTCCCTCGTAGTGGTAGCGCGCGCACCCGGTGACTCCAAGAAGCGCGAACATCAACAAAAGCGCCACGGTCTTCCTAACTATATGCATCTGAGACCTCCTTCTTTAAGATAAAGGTGCGTTGCCCGTATTTCCCGTACGCTACCTGTCGTACCTGTAGCCCGGAGGATATCGCTCCACCACGTCCCTGTGATACCGGTAAGGATTATCGTCGTCCATCTCCAGTGTCACGTAGTCTTCCCTGTCCAGGTATACGTCTCTCGGGAGCCAGGCAGATGAAACCCACTCGCCGCCGGAACGGTAGAAGTAGATGCCGCGGTCCACGTCGAAGTAGATGTAGGAGGAGGGGTAGTAGCGGTAGCGGTGCTTCGCCCTGTAGCCGTGGGCGGGCGCCCAGGGCGGCGGTCCCCCGCGCCCGTAGCTCTCCCGGTCGTAATCGTACCCCCGGTCGTATTCGTCCTCGCCCAGGTAGCCGGCCTCGGTCTTGTCGCTTTCGCAGACCTCGCGAACTTCGTCCTTCACGAGCTGCCCCTCCTGCCAGACCCGCTCCCTGATCTTGTTGCACTTCGTGCGGGCGTCGTAATCTACGGGGTCGGCCCTGTAAACGGCCGTCCCGCCCGAATCGGTCCTGGTCGTGTACTCCACGGGCCTGCCCGTCTGCGCGGCCTCCCGCGAGCCCTGGGCCGATATCTCCGTCAGGGTGGCCCCGGCCACTGCGCCGAGGGCGGCCCCTATGACGCCCCCGCGCCAGGGGTTCCTGTGGTCCAGAAGCGCCCCGGCAAGGCCGCCGATTGCGCCTCCGGCCGCGGCGCCCCGGTACTGGTACGTCTCGCAGGAGCCGGCGAAGGCGGCAAGGGAAATTATCAATAGGAGAGAGACGATTCTTCGGGCCTGGGGCATGGGAAGACCTCCTTATTTGTGTGTATCTTAGATAACTTTAGCATATTGGGATGACTCTAACAATTGCACCTCCCGCCAAAGGAGCGGCACAGGACCCGACAGCCTTGCCCCTCATGGTGGCGGAAGCCCAAAAACCTGCGTTACAACTTAATTATAAATGAAATTTCATATTGACAAAGTTGTCTCCCTAAAATAAACTAATTTATATAGTAAAATTTTTAATAAGGAATGGCATTGGAGCGAAAAGAGAACTGCTGGGAGTTCAAGCGTTGCGGGAGACAGAAGGGCGGCGACAAGTGCGATTTGCTCGGCGTCTGCCCCGCCACCACCGATGACAGGCTCGACGGCGTCCACGAGGGCGTCAACGCCGGCAGGGCCTGCTGGCTAGTGGCAGGCACGATGTGCGGCGGAGAGGTGCAGGGCACCTTCGCAAAGAAAATGAAGAACTGCATGAAGTGCGATTTCTACCTGAAGGTCAAGAAAGAGGAGCGCGGCAATTTCCAGATGTCTGCCACCCTGCTCATTAAGCTCGAAGGGGACTGAAGGGCCCCCGCACCAACAATCCGTCAACCCTGAATCAATCGTTTCCCGGCCCCCGCCTTCGGGAAGGCCTTCACCCTTCCCATTCAGAGGTGGCCTCGCCTATGGCCTCGCCCATCACCTCGAGCATGCGCGCCAGGTTCTCCTCGCTTATGGAAAGGGGCGGCATGATGACGACGACGTTTCCCAGCGGCCTGACGAGCACCCCCCTCTCCCGCGCGGCGTAGCAGGCGCGCACGCCCACCTTCTCCTCCCAGGGGAAGGGCTCTTTCGTTGCCTTTTCCGCAACAAGCTCCACCCCGGCCATGAGGCCCAGGCCGCGGGCCTCGCCCACGTGGGGGTGCGAGGCGATGCTCAGGAGCCACTGACGGAGCATCTCGGCCTTGGGAACCGCCTTTTCGATGACCCTTTCCCTCTCGAAGACGTCGAGGGAGGCCATGCCGCAGGCGCAGGCCAGGGGGTTTCCCGTGTAGGAGTGGCCGTGGAAGAAGGTCTTAAGCTCCCTGTACTCGCCGAGGAAGGCCCCGAAGACCTCTTCCGTGGCCAGGGTGGCGGCCAGGGGAAGGTAGCCCCCGGTTATGCCCTTCGAAAGGCAGAGTATGTCGGGCGAGACGCCCTCGTGCTCGCAGGCGAACATCATCCCCGTGCGCCCGAAGCCCGTGGCCACCTCGTCGGCAATCAGGAGGACGCCGTGCCTGGTGCAGAGCTCCCTAACGCCCTTCAGATACCCCCCGGGAAAGACGATCATCCCTCCCGCCCCCTGCACCATGGGCTCAAGTATCACGGCGGCCACCTCGTCCCTGTGCGCGCCGAGGATCTCATCCATCGCCTTCAGGCACTCAAGGCCGCACTCTCCGGGCGAGGAGTCCGCAAGCTCGCAGCGGTAGCAGTAGGGCGACGGGGCCTGGAGGGTCTTAAAGAGAAGGGGCCCGAAGGCCTCGTGGAATACGTCGATCCCCCCCACGCTCACCGCGCCGAGGGTGTCGCCGTGGTAGGCGTTTGAGAGGGAGACGAACTTGTCCCTGCCCTCCACGCCCCTGTGCCGCCAGTACTGGAAGGCCATCTTGAGCGCGGCCTCAACGGCCGTGGAGCCGTTGTCGGAATAGAAGACCCTCGTAAGCGACGGGCCGAGTGATTGGCCGACCACTCGCACGAGCCTCCCGGCGAACTCTATGGCCGGGGCGTTGGATATGCCGAGCATCGTGGAGTGTGCTATCTTTCCGAGCTGCACCCTTATGGCCTCGTCGAGCTGGGCCTTTCTGTGGCCGTGGACGTTCACCCAGATGGAGCTTACGCCGTCGAGATACCACCGGCCCCTTGCGTCTTTAAGGAAACAGTCCTCCCCCTCCACGATTATGATGGGGTCTTCGGTGAGCCAGTCCTTCATCTGCGTGAAGGGGTGCCAGAGGTGACGGTGGTCGAGGTCTTTCAGCTCTTCGTAATCGCGATCCTTGTTCATCGAATGGCCGTTCCGCTCATCTATATTTTCTTCACCTAAACGGCGCCGGCATCGCCTTCTCCGCCTGTGCGACGCGGTCGGCGCCCGCATCTAACCTTGACTTGACTGTGAAATTCTAACATACTAACTAAACTGCCAGCTTCGAAGGAGGAGAGATGAAGAACACTTTATCCGCGATGCTTGTCATCTTGACCCTCGTTCTCAGCGGCAACGCGTTTGCCCTGTGCGTGGACAACGAATACGCCAACCTCAGAAGCGGTCCCGGCACGAACTACGCCAAGACCTGGGAGGTCTATCGCTACATGCCCTTCAAGGAAGTCTCCAGGCAGGGCGAGTGGTACAAGGTGAGGGACGTGGACGGCGACCTGCACTGGATATTCCGAAGCCTCGTCACCGACAAGTACAAGTGCGCCGTGGTCAAGGACGAAAAAGCCAACGTCAGGACAGGCCCGGGCACGAACTACAAGCAGACCGACTACAGCCCCGTCCTCCGGTATTATTCCTTCAAGATCCTCAAGATAGACGGCGACTGGGTGAACGTCATCGACCAGGACGGCGACAAGGGCTGGATATTCAAGCCCCTCCTCTGGATCCCCTGAGCCTGCGCGCCGGATTATGACGCTGACAAATCGGAATATTCAGGGAGGTGTTCTTCCTGAAGTCTGCACTTGATACATCCGTGGTAGGGGCTTAGATACCTTTGTATATCAGCTCTCGGGCAAGGAAATATCTATACAGTGTGAGGGGATAAATGATGGAGAAAGTAATTGTTAAGAATAGCCTCTTTTGCCTTCCTTGGACGCAGACAATCCTCGGCACCGAGCTTAAAGGAAAGGTAAATTTTATGGCCCTCGACTGGCTGACTCGCGTTAACTTTAGTCCGCCCATGCTGGGGATATGTGTTAACAAACAAAATGCTTCTCACGAAGCAATCCTCGACACGAAAGAGTTCAGCGTGAATGTTCCATCTGTTGACATGATGGAGATCACGGACTATACGGGGCTCGTCTCCGGAAAGCGCGTTGACAAGTCTGGTTTGTTCGAGGTTTTTTATGGTGAATTGAAAAAGGCGCCCATGATCAAGGACTGTCCTGTCACAATCGAGTGCAAGGTAGTCGAGACTCTAGAGCTTCCGACAAACTACTTCTTCGTCGGAGAGATAATCAATATATATTCCGAGGAAAAGTTCCTTACCGACGAGAAGCCCGATTATGCCAAAATTAAGCCCTTCCTGTTGTCCATGCCTGATAACACCTTTTGGGCCCTCGGGGATTCCATCGGAAAAGCATGGAACGCGGGGAAGGCGCTGAAAGATAAATTGGGCAAAAAGGCGTCATCCTAAACAAACTACGCCCTTCTTCCTGTTAGGAATTAATATTATATTTCTGAAGCAACTTTCATAATTATTCATATTCTGCTCATTGCGTTTTCATAATCTCCCGCTATACTGTCATAAAATATGAAATTCAAAAGGAGGCAGAATGAATAAGTTCATTGCTATATCAATCTTGACCTTATTGTTAGTTGGTTGCCTGGCGCAAGTTACACCTGGAGGGACCTACCTAGAGCCTCTCCCAACGACAGTTATAATAGGGCCGCCCGTTATAGTGGAACCCCCGCGACACATCAGAGTTCGATCTCTCCCCCCCGTGGTTTTGTATCCTGAGAGACATCTTTATTATTACGGCAATTTCTATTATTACAATTACGATAGGAAGTGGTATTACAGTGAACATGAAAGGGGACCCTGGCATAGACTGGAAAAACGCCACTATCCATCGCGCTCCAGGAGGTACGACGATAGAGATCGCCGACACGATAATGGTCGTCGACACTAAGTAATAAAAAGAGTATGAATTTCCCATGGATGAGGCTGTGAAGGCCATGGAAGAAAAACAGGCGCCTATTATCTAAGTTTCACCTGTAAATCTTTACTTGTAAAGCTCTGTAATTCTCACTCCTCGCAGGTGAAACACAAGAACGCCCCTAATGCTACCAGGCATGAGATAAGACCGCCACAGCCGCCTGAGAATTAATCAACCTCTACCCTCAGCCCTTTTTGCCGTTTCCGCAGGCGGGGCACTGGGGGTCCCGGTAGGCCCTGAGGTTCCGGAACTCGGTGTTCACGCCGTCCCAGACCAGGAGCTTGCCCTTGAGGTTCTTTCCGCAGCCCGAGAGATATTTCAGGGCCTCCATGGCCTGTAGCGAGCCTACCACGCCCGGCGTTGCGCCCACCACGGGAAAGATCTCCGAGGGCGGGGCCTCGGGGAAGATGCACTCCAGGCAGGGAGTCTCGGGCGGCTGTATGAAGCTGAGCCTCCCCTCCATGCCCCAGATGCTTCCGAAGACGAGGGGGATGCCCTTCCGCATGGCCGAGGCGTTAAGGAGGTAGCGGGTCGGGAAGTTGTCCATGCAGTCGAGGACGATGTCCGATTCCCCAATCAGCTCGTCCACGTTTTCCTCCACTATCTTGTCCGTGAAGGCCGTGACCGTGATGTCGGGGTTAAGCTCCCTCAGGGTCTGGGCCGCCGAGACGGCCTTGTTGGTGCCTATGCGGTTGTGGTTGTGGAGTATCTGGCGGTTGAGGTTCGACCAGTCCGGCGAGTCGTAGTCGCATATCCTTATGTGCCCCACGCCGGCCACGGCGAGGTATATCGATACCGGCGAGCCCAGGCCGCCGGCGCCGGCGATGAAGACCGAGGCCCCCTTGAGCCTGCGCTGAGTCTCCTCGCCCCAGCCCTCCATGAGCATCTGGCGGTTATAGCGCTTGAGTTCCTGTTCCGAAAGCATAGGGTTCCCCCTCTTTAGGCGATTGGTCGCGCAAAAGGCAACCACCTATTATAAAAAATGAGGGGCGGCCCTTGCCATGCGGGGCCGCGGAATCACCACCCGCTGAAGAACCAGCGCTTGGGGTTGAAGAAGTGTATCATCCTAACCGTGAAGGCCGTGTCCTTGGCGGTCCGGGCCAGCTCCTCGAGGGCCTGGCGGTTCCCCTCTATCTCCCTGTCCTGGGAGCGGTCGAGGCCCCCGTCGGCTATGAAGTGCCTGATCTTTTCGAGCTCCCCGGCGTCGAGCCAGACGCCGTGCACGCAGCGGTCTATTATCACGCCCGATATGCGCCTGAAGTTCTCCCTCACCATCTGCTTCCCGCAGCGGACGCAGGGGAGATAGCGGAAGTCCTCCCTGACGGCGGGCCTTTGGTACTCATCCTTGAGCTCGAAGTCCCGGTAGACGTTCGCCTCCGCCGTGGCCAGCCTGAACTCCCCCCGGTCGAGCCACATCCCCCCGCACCGGGGGCAGAGCTCTATCTCCGAGGCCTCGCCCCTCGTGGCCTCGAGCGCCACGCCGCAGCGAGGGCAGCGGGCCTCGCTCACCGAGGGGGGCGCGATCACCCTCCCCCCGCAGAAGGGGCAGTAGGCGCTCCTGGGGTTTACCTCCCTGCCGCAGTGCTCGCACCTGATGAGGTCGGCCACGGTCGGGCTACTCCCTCAGCTGGCCCTCGCCAAGGACGATGAACTTCTGGCACGTGAGCTCCTCGAGGCCCATGGGCCCCCGGGCGTGTATCTTGTCCGTGGCTATGCCTATCTCGGCCCCCAGGCCGTACTGGAAGCCGTCGCTGAAGCGGGTGGAGACGTTCACCATCACCGAGGAGGAGTCCACCTCGCGGAGGAACCTCATGGCCCGCTCGTAATTGTCCGTGACGATGGTGTCCGTGTGGGCGGAGCCGTAGGTGGCGATGTGCTCCATGGCCTCCTCCATGCCCGAGACGACCTTGACGTTCAGCACGAGGTCGAGGTACTCGGCGTGGAAGTCCTCGTCCTTGGCCTCTTCCGCCCCCGGGTAGAGGGCGCGGGTCTTTCCGCAGCCCTTGAGCCTCACGCCCTTATCCGCCAGGGCCTTGAGGGCCTTCGGCATGAACTCCGCCGCCGCGGGCTCGTCCACCAGCAGGGTCTCCATGGCGTTGCACGTGCCGGGCCTCTGCACCTTGGCGTTTACGGCGATGGCCTCGGCCATGGCGGGGTCGGCGTCCCTGTCCACGAAGACGTGGCAGACGCCCTTATAGTGCTTGAGCACCGGGACGCGGGAGTTCTCTGCCACGGCGCGGATGAGGCCCTCGCCGCCCCGGGGGATGATGAGGTCCACGATGCCCTCGAGCCTTATCATCTCCTGGACGGCCTCGCGCTCGGGGGTGTCGATGAAGGTCACGGCCCCCCGGTGGAGGCCCGCCTCCTCGACGGCGCTCCGAAGCAGGGCCACGATGGCCCGGTTTGAGTTTATGGCCTCCGAGCCGCCCCGGAGGAGCACGGCGTTTCCCGCCTTCAGGCACAGGGCCGTGGCGTCGGCCGTGACGTTGGGTCGGCTCTCGTAGATGATGCCTATCACGCCGATTGGCACGCGCATCCTCCCCACGCGCATCCCGTTGGGCCGCGTCCACATGCGGGTGACCTCGCCCACGGGGTCCGGAAGGGCCGCCACCTCCTCGAGACCCAGGGCCATCTCCTCTATCCTCTTGTCCGTGAGGGCCAGGCGGTCTACGAGGGCCTTCGAAAGCCCCTTCCCCTCGGCGTACTCTATGTCCTTTCTGTTTTCGGCCTTAAGCTCCCCGGCCCTCTCCCTCACGTGCCTGGCCATTGCCAGGAGCGCGGCGTCCTTCCTGGCCGACGAGGCCCGACCGAGGTCCCTCGCCCCGGCCTTGGCCTCAAGGGCCGCCCTGTTGACGAACTCCTTTATATTCATATGAGCCTCCTTGTGGGTTCCTTCTCTGCCTGCGACCTTATTAAGGTAATGCAAAGGGAGGATTTTTTCAAACCCTCGCCGCCAGGGGCGGGCGGCAAAGCGAAAATGTTGACAGCCCGCGGGGAAATATACTAAATTCTGGACAAATCCACCCGGGGCGCGCCCGACGCCCCGCAACTGGCGGAAGGAGGAGGCCCGGAAAAGTGGATAGGCGGCTCAGGCGGTATATTTATATGATTTTCGCCGTGCTTTTCGTCCTCGCGGCCGTCTCCGGCTCAGGGGCCGGCAAGGAGAAGGCCGAGGGGCTTGCCACCGTGGAGAGCGAATCCCTGGCCGTCCATTCCCGCGCCTCCGCCTCAAGCGGCGTCGTTCGCCGCTTCGAGAGGGGGGACGTGGTGACGGTCCAGTTCGAGCTCGACAAGGACGGGCTGGCATGGTGCGCCGTCTCGGAGCCGGGAGATGCGGAGATAATTGGCTACGCCGAGTGCGAGTATCTGGCCCGGGAGAAGAAGAAGGAGTGGGTCCGCTCCGGGGCCTCCGGGGCGTCATCAAGCGCTGGCAGCACGACCAGGGTCACCCTGGTGGGCAACCACGTGCTGGTGCCCGTGAGCCTCGAATACGGGGGCCGGAGGACCACGGCCTCGCTTCTTCTGGATACGGGCGCCTCGGTCACCGTCATCAACTCCGATGTCGCGGCGGCGCTGAACATGGACCTCGCCAAGGCCATAAAGGTGAAGGCTATGACCCTGGGCGGAAACACCATCGACATCCGGGTGGTGCAGCTTGATGCGCTCACGGTGGGGCCCCACCGCCTCGACGACCCGGTGGTCGGCGTCTACGAGCAGAAGGGAGGCCCGGTGTTTTTCGACGGGGTCCTAGGCATGGATTTCCTGGGCGCGACGGACTACGAGGTGGACCTGAGGAAGCGGGTCATAAAATGGGGACGGTAACGGCCGCTTAGGGCGCCGCCGAAGCGGGGGCTCCGGCGAGGGTTTGACAAATCCCCTGGCCTTGTTGGAATGTATTAGCCATGTCCAGGCAATCCTCTTGGCTCTACGGCCTGAACCCGGTGCGAGAGGCCCTGCGCTCCGGAAGGCCGGTTAAGACCCTGCACCTCTACTCCGGCAGGCAAAGAGGCGTGGCCGAGCTGAGGGAGGAGGCCCAGCGCCTGGGCGTCCCCGTGAAGACGGAGCCGTCGGAGTTCTTCGACTCCCGCTTCCCCAAGGGCCACCAGGGCGTGGCCGCCGAGGTGATCCTTAAGGGCTACGCCACCCTCGACGAGCTCCTGGCCGTCCCCGGCGAAAGGGGCGAGGAGCCTTTCTTCGTGGTCCTGGACCAGGTGGAGGACCCCCGCAACCTGGGCGCTGTCCTCAGGACCGCCGAGGCCGCCGGGGTGCACGGCGTGGTCATACAGAGAAGGCGGCAGGCGGGCCTGGGCCCCGAGGCGGCGAAGGCCTCGGCCGGGGCCTCGGAGCACCTGGCCGTGGCGGCCGTCTCCAACGTCAAGCACGCCCTGGACGAGATGAAAGCTGCGGGCATCACCATAGCCGGAGCCGAAGCGGAGGCCGAGGCCCTCCCCTGGGAGGTGGGGCTTTCCGGCCCCCTGGCCCTGGTAGTGGGCTCCGAGGGGAGCGGCCTGAGGAGGGTCGTCAGAGAGCGGTGCGACGTGGTCGTGGGGCTGCCCATGAGGGGCCGGGTGAATTCCCTGAACACCTCCGTTGCCGCCGGGGTGCTCATCTACGAGGCCCTGAGGCAGCGGCTGGCCCGTTTCTCAGCTAAGTTCCGGTGATATAAGGATATTTACCTCAACGTGGCCTCGCCGAAGGCCCTCCAGGCTCTCGCCGTGCGATGGGGGAGCGAGAGATGCCGCCCCAGGCCCGGGAGGGCCCCCGGGATAGGCCCGCTCTGAGCCCTGCGGGGCCCCTGGACCGCGGCTTGCATTTTGCGGCTTGACCATTTTATTATAGTCTTTTATACTAATTGGTTATCGCAGGCGTAGTGCGCCTGTAAGGAAGCCACCGTAGCTCAGCCGGTAGAGCAGCTGATTTGTAATCAGCGGGTCGGGGGTTCGAATCCCTTCGGTGGCTCCAGAGGCAATGGCGGCCCCTTGGCCGGGCTTCATAACTGGGAGGTTGGCGATAGAGTGAGAGGAGAGGTTCCCGAGTGGCCAAAGGGGACGGGCTGTAAACCCGTTGGCGCTGCCTTCGAAGGTTCGAATCCTTCCCTCTCCACCATATACATTAATGTAATGCGCAGCGGGAATAGCTCAGTGGTAGAGCGTCAGCCTTCCAAGCTGAGGGTCGCGGGTTCGAATCCCGTTTCCCGCTTTTTGTAATATCGGGCTTTTTCAAGGCCGGAGGTTTTGCCCATAGCCCATGTAGCTCAGTCGGCAGAGCACATCCTTGGTAAGGATGAGGTCACCGGTTCGAATCCGGTCATGGGCTCCACTGGCTTGATATTAATTTGTATGTAACCTTTACCAGGAGGACTCGGAAATGGCTAAGGCGAAATTCGAGAGGACGAAGCCGCATGTGAACGTGGGGACGATTGGCCACGTGGACCACGGCAAGACGACCCTGACGGCCGCTATAACTAAGGTG
>JARRNG010000041.1:4451-17179 GCA_037385265.1 Nitrospirota bacterium | reverse complement strand
AATTTCACCGAGAAATTGCGATTTGGCTTCGGATGCGCTATTCTCAGCACAGGATGGTGTCACGAGCCAGAGCATAAGGATTAGCACCAACAACCAAAAGACTATCCTTTTCATAAGTGCTCCTTATAGTTTTTGAGGTAAATTCAAAATGGTCACAGAGCTTATTTTCGTTATCTATTAATAGTTGTAATCTACACATTTTAATCGTTATTGTCAATGCGGACTTCAGGAAGATATCTTCCCTGCGAACTTCAGCCTGGAAGCGGCGGATGCCCTCAGACTATCCTGCCGTCTACCATGTGAAGGGTCCTGTGGCAGCGGCCCGCGAGGGCCTCGTTGTGGGTGGCGATGACGAAGGTCGTCCCTCTACTCTGGTTTATGGCCGTCAGCAGGGCGAAAAGCTCATCCCCGGTGCTGGTGTCGAGATTACCCGTGGGCTCGTCGGCCAGGACTACGGAGGGGTCGAGCACAAGCGCCCTTGCCACGGCGACCCGCTGCTGCTCGCCGCCCGAGAGCTCCCCCGGCCTGTGGCTGCCCCGTTTGCCGAGGCCGAGCTCCTCGAGGAGCCTGGCCGCCTTTTGCCGGGCCTCATGGCTTTCCGGGGGGCCGGATATCAGGGCGGGCATCATCACGTTTTCCAGTGCCGTGAACTCCGGAAGCAGGTGATGAAACTGGAAGACGAAGCCGATTGTCCTGTTTCTGAAGCGCGTGAGCTCCTGCTCGGGGAGAGAGACAACGTTCGTTCCATCGTAAAATATCTCGCCCGACGTGGGCCTGTCGAGGGTGCCCAGAATGTGAAGAAGGGTGCTTTTGCCAACGCCCGAGGCGCCCATCACGGCGACCATTTCGCCTCCGGAAACCTCGATGTCTATTCCGCGGAGGACATGGATTTCGCCCGCCGGACCCTTGAAGGACTTATTCAGTTCCCTGGTCTGTATCATCCTTTTTCCCAGTCGGGGTCTTAGGCTCCCGGATGTCCTTGACGAACTCCTCCGTGGAGTTGACTATCGCCGAAGCCTTCTCACCGGTATCGGAGGCCACCTTCTTGAGCTTGGTGCCGGTCTTCTTGATAGTGTGACCTGCGCTCTTTATGTCCTGCGTGGCGAGGTTCAGGAGGTCGGCGGTCTCGCCCAGGTCGTAGCTGACGCCGTTTACGAAGTCTCCAAACCTCCTGAAATTCTTGCCTCCGCTCGTAAGGGCGAGGGCGAAGAACGCCACTACGATGACGAGCAAGGCCAGCAACACCCTCTTTACGAATTTGAACAAAAAAAGCCTCCGTTTTTTTAGTTAGTTTAATTCAAAGAGGCGGCAAATTGCCACGTTTGACAGATTCTCCGGAATGTGGTTAAATAGAACTGCCTTTAAATTAGCACCGAGAGGCTATCAAGGCGGAGGAGAAGATTCGATGAGACAGACGACCAGCCGGCCTTCCCAGTTCTCGGGGGAAGGTTTTTTTGCGCCATATGCCTAAGAAACTTCTCGATAAGAAAGAGATAAACCGCGCCCTGACGAGGATAAGCCACGAGATAATCGAAAGGAGCAAGGGGGGCGAGGACATCTGCCTTGTGGGCATTCAGCGGGGCGGCGTCCACATAGCCGAGAGGCTCGCCGGGAAGATAGCCCAGACCGAGAATACGCGGATACCTGTCGGCTCTCTGGACATCTCCTTCTACCGCGACGACCTGATGGTCAGGGGGCAGCCTGTCGTAAGCAGGACCGAGATAGATTTCGACGTGACGGGGAAGAAGGTCATACTCGTGGACGACGTCTTCTTCACCGGGCGGTCCATAAGGGCGGCGATGGACGCGATCTTCGACATAGGAAGGCCCTCGTCGATACAGCTGGCGGTTCTCATCGACCGGGGGCACCGGGAGCTTCCGATCAGGGCTGATTACGTGGGCAAGAACGTACCCACCTCGCTGGACGAGAGGGTCGACGTGCTCCTCGAGGAGGAGGGCCACGAGGACGTGGTCATCATAGAGAAGAGGGAAGCCGGGGATGCTTAAGCGCAAGGACCTGCTTGGCATCAAGGACCTCTCGGCCGAAGAGATAGCCCTCATCCTCGACACCGCCGCGGGCTTCAAGGACGTGCTTCGGAGGGACATCAAGAAAGTCCCGACCCTCAGGGGGCGGACCGTGGTGAACCTTTTTTATGAGCCTTCCACAAGGACGAGGACCTCTTTCGAGCTTGCGTCGAAGAGGCTTTCCACCGACGTGGTCAACTTCTCGGTGCCCTCAAGCAGCGTCGTGAAGGGCGAGACCCTCATTGACACCGCCCGGACCGTCCAGGCCCTCGGGGCGGACGTCATGATAATACGGCATTCCTCCTCGGGCGTGCCCTATCTGCTGGCGGGGGAGCTCGAGGCCTCCGTGATAAACGCAGGCGACGGCATGAACGAGCACCCCACGCAGGCCCTCCTTGACGCCTTCACCATGCGCGAGAAGAAGGGCGGCATAGAGGGGCTTGTAGTCGCCATCGTGGGCGATATCTCCCACAGCAGGGTGGCGAAGTCGAACATCTACTGCCTGAAGAAGCTGGGGGCCAAGGTGAGGCTCATCGGCCCTCCAACGCTTCTCCCTGACGTTATCGGACAGCTCGGCGTGGAGACTTTCTACGACATGAACAAGGGCCTCAAGGGAGTGGACGTGGTGATGATGCTCCGGATACAGCTTGAGAGGCAGGGCACAGGGTTCTTTCCATCGAAGGAGGAGTATTTCAAGAACTGGGGCCTCACCACCGAGAGACTGGCCCTGGCAAACGACGACGCCATAGTCATGCACCCGGGGCCCATGAACAGGGGCATAGAGATAACCTCGGCGGTGGCGGACGGCGACAGGTCGGTGATACTGGAGCAGGTTACAAACGGCATCGCCGTGAGGATGGCGGTGATGTATCTTCTGGCGGGACCGAGGCAATGAAGATACTTATCAAGAACGGCCAGGTCGTGGACCCCTCGCAGGGCCTTAGCGGGGCCTTCGACATTCTGATAGAGGGGCGGATAATAAGGGGCCTGTACCCCGGGGGGAAGGCCCAGAAGGGCCTCCTGGGCCCCAGGGACCGGGTGATAGACGCCGAGGGCAAGTATGTGGTGCCTGGCCTCGTGGACATGCACGTTCATCTGCGGGAGCCCGGGTTCGAGTATAAGGAGACCATAAAGACCGGCACTCGCGCCGCGGTGAGGGGCGGCGTGACCGGCGTGTGCGCCATGCCGAACACCTCACCGGTAAACGACAACTCCGGCATCACCGAGTTCATCATCAGGAAGGCACAGAAGGAGGGATTCTGCTCGGTCTACCCGGTGGGCGCCATAACGAAGGGCCTTGGGGGAGAGGAGCTGGCCGAGATGGGCATGATGAAAGAGGAGGGCTGCGTGGCCTTCTCCGACGACGGGCGGCCGGTGATGAACCCCCTGCTCATGAGGAGGGCGCTCGAATACGTGAAGGCCTTCGATGTGCCCATAATCTCGCACTCCGAGGACCTGAATCTGTCCCGGGGGGGCTCGATGAACGAGGGGCTGCTCTCCCAGACGATGGGGCTCGTGGGAATCCCCAGCGCGGCCGAGGAGGCGATGATTTACAGGGACGTCGCTCTGGCTGAGCTGACCGGCGGCCGGCTGCACGTGGCCCATGTGTCGACGCGCGGGTCGGTGAGCATCATCCGGCAGGCCAAGGCCCGCGGGGTGAGGGTCACGGCGGAGACCTGTCCCCACTACTTCTCCGTCACTGAAGACGCCGTGAAGGGGTTCAACACCAACGCCAAGGTGAATCCTCCCCTCAGGACCCCGGCCGACGTTGAGGCCGTCAAGGAGGGCCTGAGGGACGACACCATAGACGTCATAGCCACGGACCATGCCCCCCACCATATAAACGAAAAGCTCCGGGAGTTCGATCAGGCGCCGCCCGGCATCTCGGGCCTCGAGACCTCTCTGGCGCTTTCCCTGGCCCTGGTGGAGGATGGAATTCTGACCATCGAAAGGTTGGTGGAGAAGATGTCGCTCAACCCCTCGAGGATACTCGGACTAAAGAGCGGCACACTTAAGGCCGGCGCAAGGGCCGACGTGACAATCATAGACTTAAAGAAAAACTTTAAAGTTAACTCACAATCATTTATATCAAAAGGGAAAAACACTCCATTTGACGGCTGGCCCCTCAGGGGCGCGGCGGCATTAACCATAAGCGGGGGGAAGATCTACGAATGGCAGGAGTGAGGGCGATTCTGGTTCTTGCCGACGGCACCTGTTTCGAGGGGAAGGGCTTCGGCGCCGAGGGGGAGACCATCGGGGAGGTGGTCTTCAACACCTCGATGACGGGCTATCAGGAGATACTCACCGACCCCTCCTACAAGGGCCAGATAGTCACCATGACCAGCTCCCAGATAGGCAATTACGGGGTCAACGGGGAGGACGTAGAGTCCAGGGGCGGGCCGAAGGTCGAGGGCTTCGTGGTGAAGGAGCACCTGGACTTCCCGAGCAACTGGCGCTCCGAGGGAAGCCTGGGGGACTACTTGAAGAGGCACGGAAAAGTTGGCGTAGAGGGCATCGACACCAGGGCGCTAACGAGGCACATACGCAATTTCGGCGCCCAGATGGGGATAATCTCGACGGTTGACGCGGAGCCCAGAAGCCTGCTTGATAAGGTGAGGGCCCACCCGGGGATCGGCGGGCTTGACCTCGTAAGAGAGGTCACCTCCCCGGAGCCCTTCGAGTGGAGGGAGGGGACGTGGAAGTGGGCGGCCGAGGCCACCGGGGGGCACCCGAGGCCCCTGAGAATGGTGGTCTATGATTTCGGCGTGAAGCTCAACATCCTAAGGCGCCTCGTGGACCACGGCTTTGAGGTCACGGCCGTGCCGGCGCGCACCCCGGCGGAAGAGGTTCTGGAGATGGACCCCCACGGGGTGCTGCTCAGCAACGGCCCCGGCAACCCCGAGGCGGTGACCTACGGCGTGGAGGCCGCCAGGAAGATAATGGGCAGGAAGCCCCTCTTCGGCATCTGCCTGGGCCACCAGATAATGGGCCTCGCCCTGGGCGGCAGGACCTACAAGCTGAAATTCGGCCACCACGGCGGGAACCATCCCGTCATGGACCTTGAGACTGGGGACGTGGAGATTACCACGCAGAACCACAACTATTGCGTGGACGTAAAGGGCCTGGGCGACAGGGTGGTCATGACTCACAAGAACCTCTACGACGGGACGGAGGAGGGGATGAGGCACGTTGAGATGCCCTTCTACTCCGTGCAGCACCACCCCGAGGCGGGGCCCGGGCCAAACGACGCGGCGCATATCTTCGGGAGGTTCAGGGAGATTATCGAGGCATCGTGAGCCTCTCGTGCATATATAAACAATGAAGGATGGGGCTTTTGCAGCGCAATGCCGGGGATGTACGAGATGACATTAGAGGACTCGCGCCTGAGGTTCAGGACGCGCACCTTCAGGGCAGGCATGGAGAGCGTGCTCCATAGCGGCATCTTCACGCCTGAGCTGACCTCGAGCCTTGCCTCGGGGGCCGTGGTCGTGATAATCGTCGCGGCGGCGCTCCTTGGCGGGCTGAGGTTCGGCGCTCTCCATGTGGCCGGGGTAATAGCGTTGTTCGTGGCCCTCTTCCTGATGCTCAGGAAGTATGTCTTCTACGAGCAGTGCCTGGAGGCGGTGATAGACAAGGCCTCCGGAGAGATTTCCCTCCGGATAAGGAAGTTCATGGGGGAGGAGCGCTCCTACAGGCTTTCGGACCTGATAGAGGTGAAAAGAGAACGGGTGGTCGTGGAGCCGGAAAATCCCGACGGGGTTAACTTTGTCGCCAAGATCGCCATACAGCACGGCCAGGCGCTGCCGGGCTTCGGTGAGACAAAGACCTATTACACCGTGAACCTTTTATTTGAGGACGGCACCGAGGAAACGCTGTTTTCCTCGGAAAACGAGGAAGACTCCGCAGGGGTAGGCAGAAGGATAGGCGATTTCGTGGGAGGCGGCGTTGCCCAAGAGGACTGACATCAGGAAGATACTCATAATCGGCTCCGGCCCCATAGTCATCGGCCAGGCCTGCGAGTTCGACTATTCCGGCGCCCAGGCGTGCAAGGCCCTCAGGGAAGAGGGCTACAGCGTCGTCCTCGTCAACTCCAACCCGGCCACCATCATGACGGACCCCGAGATGGCCGACGCCACCTATATCGAGCCCATCACGGCCGAGATAATTACCATGATAATCGAGAAGGAGAGGCCCGACGCCCTTCTGCCCACCATGGGCGGGCAGACGGCTCTGAACGCGGCGGTGGAGCTAGCCGAGTCCGGCGTCCTGGAAAGAATGGGGGTGGAACTCATAGGGGCGAAGCTGGAGGCCATCAAGAAGGCCGAGGACAGGGACCTCTTCAGGGCCGCCATGGCGCGCATCGGCCTCGAGGTGCCAAGGAGCGCGGCTGTGAAGTCCGTCGAAGAGGGCCTCATGGCCGCCGACCACATAGGTTTCCCCGCCATATTCAGGCCGGCCTTCACCCTGGGCGGAACCGGCGGCGGCATCGCCTATAACATGGAGGAATACAAGGAGCTGCTTGAAAGGGCCCTGAAGCTCAGCCCCACGAAGCAGGTGCTCATAGAGGAGTCGGTCATCGGGTGGAAGGAGTTCGAGCTCGAGGTGATGCGCGACGGCAAGGACAACGTGGTCATCATCTGCTCCATAGAGAACTTCGACCCCATGGGTGTCCACACCGGCGACTCCATAACGGTCGCCCCCGCCCAGACCCTGACGGACAAGGAATACCAGATGATGCGCGACGCCTCCATCGCCATCATAAGGGAGATAGGAGTCGACACCGGCGGGAGCAACATCCAGTTCGCCCTGAACCCCGAAAACGGGCGCATGGTCGTCATAGAGATGAACCCCCGCGTCTCCAGGAGCTCCGCCCTGGCCAGCAAGGCCACGGGCTTCCCCATCGCGAAGATAGCCGCCAAGCTCGCCGTGGGGCGCACGCTCGACGAGATACCCAACGACATCACGCGGGAGACCCCGGCCTCTTTCGAGCCCGTGCTCGATTACGTCGTCGTCAAGGTCCCGAGGTTCGCCTTCGAGAAGTTCCCCGAGACGGAGCCGGTGCTGACCACGCAGATGAAGTCCGTGGGCGAGGTGATGTCCATCGGCAGGACTTTCAAGGAGGCGCTGCAGAAGGCCATCAGGAGCCTCGAGACGGACAGCTACGGATTCGAGGTGGAAGAACACGAGCCAAGCGCGTTGAGAGCCTCGCTCAAGAAACCGAATCCCCAGAGGCTGTGGCACATCGCCCAGGCCATGAGGGATGGGTTCACGCTCGATGAGATATACGAGCTTACGTGGATAGACCCGTGGTTCCTAAATAACATAAGGCAAATCGTCGAGGCCGAGGAGAGGATCAAGGCTTACGCCCAGAACGCCAGACGCCAAGCGTCCGAAGGCACCGTAACAAGTCTTCTGCCGAGGGAGGTGCTTCAGGAAGCCAAGGAGTGCGGGTTCTCCGACAGGCGCCTGGCCGGGCTCCTTGGAATAGCGGAGAAGGAGGTCAGAAAGCTTCGCCTGGGTTACGACATGCGGGCCGCCTACAAGATGGTGGACACCTGCGCGGCCGAGTTCGAGGCCTTCACCCCCTACATGTACTCGACCTACGAGAGGCCGTTCCGCAACGTCGCCGACGGAAGCGCTCCCTGCGTGGAGTGCGAAACGTTTCCGTCGGACAGGCAGAAGGTGGTGATTCTGGGCTCGGGGCCCAACAGGATTGGGCAGGGCATAGAGTTCGACTACTGTTGCGTCCACGCGGTCTTCGCACTAAAGGAACTGGGCTATGAGACCATAATGGTGAACTGCAATCCCGAGACCGTGAGCACGGACTACGACACGTCGGACAAGCTGTATTTCGAGCCCCTAACGCTGGAGGACGTGCTGAGCATAATAAACGAGGAAAAGCCCATTGGGGTCATAGTGCAGTTCGGCGGCCAGACCCCCCTTAAGCTCGCTGTGCCGCTTGAGAGGGAAGGCGTGAAGATACTCGGCACTTCTCCGGACTCCATCGACCGGGCCGAGGACAGGAAGCGCTTCAAGCATCTCCTTCACAAGCTCAACCTCAGGCAGCCCGAGAGCGACACCGCCATGAGCGTGGAGGAGGCCAAGGAGGCAGCTTCGGCCATAGGCTACCCGGTGATGGTCAGGCCCTCGTACGTGCTCGGGGGCAGGGCCATGGAGATAGTCTATGACGAGGCCTCCCTGGTGGACTACATGAACAGGGCCGTCAAGGCCTCGCCGGAGCACCCCGTGCTTGTGGACAAGTACCTCGAGGACGCCGTGGAGGTGGACGTGGACGCGGTCTCGGACGGCGAGAGCGTAGTCATCGGCGGAGTTATGCAGCATATAGAGGAGGCGGGCATACACTCCGGGGACTCGGCCTGCGCGCTGCCCCCGTACTCCCTTGGCCAGTCCATCACAGAGGAGATTAAGCGCCAGACGCGGGCGCTGGCAAAAGAGCTCAACGTGGTGGGCCTGATGAACGTCCAGTTCGCTGTCAAGGGCGAGGAGATATTCATCCTCGAGGTCAACCCCAGGGCGTCGAGGACGGTGCCCTTCGTGAGCAAGGCGACGGGCGTTCCCCTTGCGAAGATGGCGGCGAAGGCGATGGCCGGGAAGACCCTGGGAGAGTTAGGATTTACCGAAGAGATAACGGTTGGTCACATGGCGGTCAAGGAGGCCGTCTTCCCCTTCGACAGGTTCCACGGCGTGGACACCATATTGGGTCCCGAGATGAAGTCCACCGGGGAGGTCATGGGCATCGACGTGAGTTTCGGCCTCGCCTATTCGAAGGCCCAGACTTCTTCGAAGAACATCATACCGACTTCAGGAACGATAATATTCAGCGTCAAGGACAAGGACAAGCTCTTCGCAGCCCCCCTGGCGAGGAAACTTGTCGAGATGGGGTTTTCCATCGTGGCCACCAGGGGCACGGCGGCCTACTTCAAGGAGGCCGGCCTTGAGGTCGAGGTCATTAACAAGGTGGCCGAGGGAAGGCCGCACATCGTTGATCTCATAAAGAACCGAAACGCCGACTTCGTGGTGAATACCGTAAGCGGGTCCCAGGCCCAGAAGGACTCCTTTTCAATCAGGCAGAGCGCCCTTCAGTATGGAGTCCCCTATACCACCACGATAGCCGGGGCGGCGGCCGTGGTCAACGCCGCGGAGATGCTGAGGACGACCAAGGTTACGGTCATGTCCCTGCAGGAATATCACTCCCGCATCAAGAGCCCGAGTTCCGCGAGGTAGCTTCTGAAGAGTTCAAGCCCCTCTCTGTGGCGGCCCGTGAGGTCGTAGGAGATGCGCTTCCAGTATTTCACTATATCCTCGGCGGGCATGGCGAAATCGACGCCGGAGGCAAGTTCCGCGAACCGCCTGGAAGACTCCTCTTTGGCGAAGTCGATGTCCCGGACGAGCTTTTCGAGCAGGGTTTTCTTCGAATCGGGCAGGTCCTTGCGCGCTATCCAGAGGGCAAAGACAAAGGGCAGGCCGGTCCTTTCGTACCACACCTCCCCCAGGTCGTAGACGAAATATCTCTCCGAGCCGACCAGCCGGAAGGTGCAACCGGGCCTCAGGCATTCCTCCTTGACTCCCTGCGACGTGTACAAAGCCTTCAGGGCCTCGTCGCCGATGGCCAGGAAGGCGAGGTGGCACCTGATAGCCTCATCGAAGGGCATTCCGCTTACGCTTATGCTGCAGTCGAGCCCATCGAACTTCCTGAGGATGACCTCGAGAAGGGCCGTGGAGGTCTCGGACTGATTGGTTACGAATATCTCCCGCCCGCCGAGCTCATTCAGAGGGACCCTGCTGAACAGGAGGATGCTCTCGATGGCGCCCATCGAGCTTATGGAGTGGCCGTCGATGAGGTAGTAGTCACCTGGCCTCCTGAGGTACTCGATTGACGAGGAAGGGCTCACGTCTATACGGCCCTCCCTGAGCATGGCGTTCAGGGCGCTGGGATAGCCGTCGACGAACTCGTAACCCGAGCAGTCGCGTTCCAGCTCCAGGGTCCTGAAGATGGGCAAGAGGTTGAGGTAGGATATTCTGCCGATGCGCAGCTTCACGGCCGTGTCTTGTGAAGGACCATGGTGAAGTCCCCGGGGAGGTAGCCCTCTATGAGCTCGAGGCGGGGCGTCAAGTTCGCTCTCACGAAAGTGGAAAGCTCCTCGGGAGACGTGTAGTTGAGCTCCACGGCCTTATCCCCGGCATGGGAGGATAGGGCGTTCAGCGCAAGGGCTTCGGTTGTCTTTTCGAAGAGGGCGGAGAGAACATTTCTCATGCTTTCTTCAACGCTCTCGACCTTGTTGTTGAACACTCCGCAGAGGAATGCTACATCGAACTCTTCCTCCAGGGGCGATTCCTCTACGTCCGAGACCATGAAGCGGGCGTCCGGGTGCTTGCTGGCCGCCAGGTCTATCAGCTCCGCGTTGATGTCGATTCCCGTGTACGATACTTCAAGTCCCCGTCCCCTGATGAAGCCGTAAAGGTCTCCCTTGCCGCAGCCGTAGTCCAGGACCTTCTTGCCCCTTATGTCGGGGAGGGCGTCGAGCATAACGCCGTAGCGTATGCGCTGCCCCTCGGGGCTCCAGCGCAGTGCTTCGGGGCGGTCTCCGTGAAGGGCCAGGTTCTTGCTGTAGAAGGAGACCAGGTATTCCTTCGCAAGGCCGTCCATATCAGACCTCGATTATTATCGGCATTATCATGGGGCGCCTATCCATGGTATTCCTGAAGTATTTCTTTACCACGTTTCTGAGTCTGGCCTGAAGGAGGGACTGGTCCGCCGTGACCTCCGGGTCGAGCTCCTTGATGGTGCTGGCCACCAGGTCCCTGACTTCGTCGAGGATTTCCTGCGACGATTCTTCGTATATGAATCCCCGCGTGACGATGTCCGGCCCCACCACTATGTCGCCCGATGGTTTCTCTATGGTTATGAGGATGAGGACTATGCCGTCCTGCGAGAGCCACCTCCGGTCCCGGAGAACCATTTCCTCGACGTCGCCGATGCCTTTGCCGTCTATGAAGACCCTGCCCGACTGTACGCTGCCGTTTACGGAGGCGCCTTCTTCCGTTATTTCGAGCACTTCGCCGTTTCGGAGGATGAAAACGTTTTCGCTGGGGATGCCCTGCTTGCGGGCGAGCCTGGAGTGGCTTACCAGGAAGCGGTACTCGCCGTGAACCGGGACGAAGTATTTGGGGTGGACCATGTTGAGCATCAGTTTCAGCTCCTCCTTAGACGCGTGGCCCGACACATGTATCTCCGAGACCTTCTCGTATATTACGTTGGCGCCGCGCCTGAAGAGGTGGTTGATGATCCGGCCGATGGAGCGCTCGTTCCCGGGTATCATCTTGGCAGAGAGGATAACGGTGTCCCCATCCCGGATCTGAATCTGCTTGTGCTCGCCCGTGGCTATGCGCGAAAGCACGCTCATGGGCTCTCCCTGGCTTCCCGTCGTTATGATGACGACCTCGGTGTCCCTAAGCCTCGGGAGGGCGTCCAGCTTCAACCAGGTATCCCTTGGTATCTTCAGGTAGCCGAGGTCGAGGGCTATCTGCGCGTTTACCACGATGCTCTTTCCGCAGAGAATGACCTTCCTTCCGAACTTGGCAGCCACGTCTATTGCCTGCTGGATGCGATGAATGTTGGAGGCGAAGGTGGAGATAATTATTCTGCCCTCGGCCTTGGAAAAAATGTCCTCGAAGGAGCGCCTGACCTCCTTTTCAGAAAATGTGAAACCGCCCCTCTCGGCGTTTGTGCTGTCGGAAAGCAGGAGCAAGGTGCCCTTTTCGCCGTATTCAGTGAATTTGTGGAAGTCCAATAGTTCGCCGTCGACGGGCGTGGGGTCAATCTTGAAGTCTCCCGTGTGGACCACCCTGCCCAGGGGGGTCGTGATGCCCAGGGCCACGCCGTCAACTATGCTGTGGGTCACCCTGATGAATTCTACCCTGAAGGCGCCAAGCTCGATGACGTCGCGGGGCTTCACGGAGATCAGCCTGACCTCTTCCAGGTGATGCTCGGCGAGCTTGTGTCTAACGAGGCCCAGGGTGAGGGGAGTGCCGTAGACGGGGACGTCCCTCCCCTTGAGATTCTTCATCAGGAAAGGAAGCGCGCCAGTGTGGTCCTCGTGCCCGTGAGTGAGGATGATTCCCCTGATACGGTCGCTGTTTTCGATGACATAGGTGAGGTCCGGGATGACGAAATCGACGCCGAGCATGTCCTCTTCCGGAAACATCAGGCCAGCATCGACGACGATGATGTCGTCGCCAAACTTCAGGACCGTCATATTGAGGCCGACTTCCTCGACCCCGCCAAGTGGGATGACAGAGAGCTTGTTATTCATCTATGCAAGGGTGAGTTCCTGTTAAGCCATGACATTTTAGCATATTCCGCCCTCATCCGTTAAATGGCGATAAATCAGGGTCTTGGGCCGGGGAGGGAGGGATTTTCCCTGACCTCGGGGTCGACCGACATCATTGCGCCGGGACGGATTCCGTAGGCCTCGGCGAGGCCGGCGTTAATCTCGAGGGCGTACGTGAAAGGAGCCCGGGAAGGATATTCGGGGCACGGGCCGTCAACGCAGGGCTCCATGGTCTTTAAGTCGACTATCTTGCCCCCGGAGTCCGCGAATATTATGTCGAGCGGAATCGATGTATTTTTCATCCAGAAGGAAATGCGCGACTCGCCGGGGAATACAAAGAGCATTCCGCTAT
>JARRNG010000041.1:0-4327 GCA_037385265.1 Nitrospirota bacterium | reverse complement strand
CGGGCACGCGACCCGGGGTCGGCGGCCACCTCGACATTGAAGGTGACGCTTGACGCTTGCGTCTCGATGGACACTTTAGGGGACGTTTCGCGAGTGTCAGGCCCGAACATGGCAAACGCGGCCATGCCAAAGACGACGAGCAGAATGCCGGAGAGAACGGCCACCGCCTTGTTCATGAGGAGATTTTATCATACCGGACAGGCGGGCCGGTTATGCTCCTCTGTCGAGGGAGAGTTGCGCGCCTCTGGGGAGCTGCCGCATGTGAAAATGACGCCGCATAACTGTTATACTTAGTGGTTTGAAAAACCATTTGTAAGGTGACGAGGATATGAAGAAGACATCGAAACATGAATGTTCCTCTTGCCCCGCGCTCTGTTGCGAGGGCCTCACAATCGATATGACCAAGCCCAGGACGGAGGACGAGATAGAGAGCCTCATGTGGAAGCTTCAGTACGAAAACGTCGGGGCTTACATACTCAACAAGAGATGGCACCTCTTCGTGGAGAGCAGGTGCGGCTATCTCGGTGACAATGACCTATGCACGATCTACGAGCGGAGGTCCGACGTCTGCCGCGGGCATAACCCGCCCGAATGCGAGCGTTTCATGGATTGGTATGACGTGTTCTTCGAGACCCCCGAGGAACTCCAGGATTACCTCGAAAAGGAGCGCCGCCGCCTCAAACGCCGCAAGAAAGCCAATAACAGCAAGAAAAAAAGCAAGAAATAACAATTTATCTCCTTCCATTCTTCCCCAAAATAGGGCAATATTAATAAAAAGGGCTCTCCGCGGAGGGCTTTTGCTTGATGAACTCATGCCAAAGGAGGAATGCGTGCTATGAGAGCCATGCGGTTAATATTGCTGGCGCTGGCATGTCTGTTTGCGCTGGGGTGCGTCAAAGGAGACTACAGCGCCAGCCGTAAGGTCCTCACCTTCGCCGACGGCTCTGTTTACTCGGGCGGCGTGGAGGGTGGGTTGATGAACGGTCTGGGCACTTATATGAGCCCGGACGGTTCAAGGTATGATGGCCAGTTCAAGGACGGGCTGATGCATGGAACCGGAGTCATGGTCTACGCCGACGGTTCCCGCTATACCGGGCAGTTCTACATGGGCAGGCGCCATGGAAACGGCTCCTACGTCTTCCCCGACGGCTCGAAATATACGGGACAGTTCGACCACGGCATGATGCACGGTCAAGGGACCATCTATTATGCCGACGGCCGCGTTTTCAAGGGCAGCTGGGAATACGGCAGGATTAACGGCGAGGGCGTTATCCTTTATCCGGGAGGCGGGCAATTCGCCGGCGTATGGACGGCGGGCAAGCTTCAGAAAGCGGAGACAGTCGAACCGGCTGAGCCCGCCCAGGCAGAGCAGCCGGAGATGCAAGCCTCTGCGCCTGCTTCTGAAGAGAGCGTGGAGCCGGCAGTAATGATGGCCGAGTCCACGCCGGTTGCCGCGGCAGACACGGTGGAGCCGACCTGGTCTAAGGCTAAAGACGACACGGTGCAGGAGGTTATCTCCTCTCGTGTGGAGCAGCCGGCGGAGGCTGTTGAGAAGGCGGAACTAAAGCCGGCAATTAACGCGGAGCCGGAAACGGCGGCAAGTGCGGAACCGGCCGCAGTAGCGGAGGCGGAACCCGCTGAGGCAACGGACATGGAAGCGGTGCTCGTCGAAGAGGAGCCCATGGCGGTTTCGCAGGATGAACCCGCGGCCGAGAAGGGCAAACCATGCGCGAAAGCCTCCGCCAGCCGGGAAGCGCCCGTGCGCAATGATTCAGTCCCGGTGTCGGGGCCTGATAGACACGTGTTCTCGGACGGCTCAATGTATGTGGGTGAGATGGCAGACGGACTGATGCAGGGCGAGGGGGTGCTCGTATCTCCCGATGGGTCGCGCTATAGCGGTCAGTTCAAAAATGGCCTCAGGCATGGCCAGGGAATCCAGAGCGCTCCGGACGGGACAAAGTACGTGGGCGATTTCAAGGACGGCAAGATGCACGGATACGGCGTCCTCGTCATGGCCGGCGGCTCTCGCTATACCGGAGAGTTCAAAAACGGCAAGAGAGAGGGTCAGGGCAGACAGGTCTTCTCAGACGGATCGATGTACGAAGGTAGCTGGCATGACGACCTGATGCACGGAAGCGGAACCCTTGAATACGCAAACGGCGCCACGTATAAGGGCGAGATTGTCAGGGGCAACAGGGAGGGCTACGGCACTCACGTCTTCGGCGACGGAAGCGTCTACTCCGGCAACTGGAAAGACAACATGATGCAGGGGAAAGGCAAGCTGAAATTCGCCTCTGGCGCTGTCTATGAGGGCGAGTTCCGGAACGGGAAGCGCCACGGCCATGGCACCTACCTCTTCGCAAGCGGGGCGAAGTTCACGGGGGAGTTCAGAAACGGAAAGCCCGTGGGCGATGGAATGTACGATTTTGCCTCCAAGAAGGACGAAGGCGGCGGTTACGATGGGAGCGTTCTGGGCTCGTATTCCCTGTTGGAAGCCTACGAGGGAGGCCCGAGGGCCAAGCGCTAAGACGGTATGCAGAAATAATAAAAGGGCGGCCACCATGGCCGCCCTTTTATTATGTACCTTTCGGGTGTCTATCTGTTAGAAGAGACCCTTGACCTTTCCGGTGGACGTGTCCACGTCCACGCGCCTGTAGGCGGGGTCGGAGCCAGTGCCGGGCATCAGCTTGATGGCTCCGGCTACGGGGACCACAAACCCAGCTCCCTTGTAAGTGAGGATGTCCTGGACAAAGAGCTTCCACCCTTTCGGCACCCCCTTGAGTTTCGGGTCGTCCGAGAGGCTAAGGTGCGTCTTCACCATGCAGGTGCCGAGCTTCTTGATGTCGGGGTCTTCTTCCATCTTCTTGGCCTTGGCGAGGGCATCCTGGGAGTATTCCACGCCGTCGGCTCCGTAGACCTGCTCGGCGATGAGCTCTATTCGGGTTCTCAGGGGAGTGTCAAGCTCGTAGAGGAACTTGAACTCCGTGGGCTCGTCGCAGGCTTCCACTACGGCGTCAGCGAGCTCCAGGGCTCCCTCGCCGCCGTACTGCCAGTGCTTGGAGACCGCCACGCGGGCTCCGGCGGCCTCGGCAAGTCTGCGGACGGTGTTGATCTCGTTGTCGGTATCGGTGTAGAAGGCGTTTATGCACACCACGGGGTTGACTCCGGCCTTCTTTAGGTTGTTGATGTGGTGAATGAGGTTTTCCGTACCCTTCTCGACCCAGCCGACGTTTTCTCCCATGTACTCCTTGGGCATAGGCCTTCCTGGCACCGGTATGGGCGCTCCACCGTGGCACTTAAGGGCCCTGATGGTAGCCACGAGCACGGCGGCGTGGGGCTTGAGTCCGGAGAAGCGGCACTTGAGGTTCCAGAACTTCTCGAAACCTATGTCAGCTCCGAAGCCAGATTCGGTGATGTGGTAATCGCCGAGCTTGAGACCCACCCTGTCGGCGATGATGGAGGACTGGCCGATTGCGATGTTCGCAAACGGGCCGGCGTGAACGAGCACGGGCTGTCCCTCGATGCTCTGCATCAGGTTGGGGTTAAGGGCCTCTACCATCCAGGCAGTCATGGCGCCGGCGACCTCCAGGTCCTCGGTGGTGACGGGGGTTCCCTTCTTGTCGTAGGCGACGACTATCCTGCCCATCCTTTCGCGCATGTCCTTCAGGTCCTTGGCCACGGACAGGATTGCCATGACCTCCGAGGAAACGGCTATGGCGAAACCCGAGCGCATCATGAAGCCGTCCATCTTGCCGCCGTGCCCGATTGTTATGTCCCTGAGGGCCTGGGCGCAGAAGTCGATTATCCACTTCATCTCGACGTTTCTGGGGTCTACGTCGAGCCTCTTGAGGTTCCTCTTCGAGAGCTGGGCGTCGTCGTAGTTGAACTCGTGCTGCATGCGCGAGGTGAGGGCGACCATGGCGAGGTTGTGGGCGTTCATTATGGCGTTGATGTCGCCGGTAAGGCCCAGGGAAAAAGGCGTGAGGGGGATGCACTGGCTTAGCCCCCCTCCGGCGGCCGAGCCCTTGATGTTCATGGTGGGGCCTCCGGAGGGCTGCCTTATGGCGGCGATTACGTTCTTGCCCCTTTTGCCCATGCCCTGCGTGAGGCCCATCGTGGTGGTGGATTTCCCTTCTCCCAGAGGGGTGGGCGTTATGGCGGTGACGTCGACATACTTGCAGTCGGGCCTGTCTTTCAGGCGGGCCAGGATCTTCGCAAAGTCGAGCTTCGCGACATAACGCCCACCCCTCTGGGAGAAGGGAAATCCACCACCACGATGGGCCTCACGCAGGGCCTGGGCAAAAGGGGCAAGAACGTAATCGCCGCC
>JARRNG010000040.1:0-14157 GCA_037385265.1 Nitrospirota bacterium | reverse complement strand
CTCCATTCCCCCCTCACCTGGCCCCATGGCCCCTCGCTTGCTATAATTGAGACCACGAAGGCAATAGCTTAGGAGGTCTTTTAATCATGTCCGTTGAGCTGTCGTTTCACGGCGGGGTGGAGAGGGTGACGGGGTCGTGCTTTCTGCTTAAGGCCGGGGGCCTGAAGATACTCGTCGACTGCGGCCTCTTCCAGGGCGGCCCGGAGTGCGACGAACTGAACTACTCGGGCTTCGCCTTCGACCCCAAGGATATAGACTGCCTACTCCTCACCCACGGCCACCTGGACCGACATCGCCCGCGTCGTGCTGATGGACACGGCCCACATAAACGAGGAGGACTACGCCCAGTGGAAGAAGATAATGGGCCGGAGGGGCGAGGCCGCCCGCGAGCCCCTCTACACCACGCTGGAGGCCCAGGACGCCATGGGCCTCTTCGACCCCAGGGCCGAGTACGGAAAGGCCCTGGCCCTGAATGAGAGGGTGAGCGCCACCTTCCGGGACGCGGGCCACATACTCGGGGCCTCCTTCATAGAGGTGGACGTGAAGGGCGGGCCGAGGCTCCTTTTCTCGGGCGACCTGGGGAACCCCGGAAAGCCCATCATCCGCGACCCCTCGCCCCCGCCCGAGGCCGACGCGGTGGTGATGGAGACCACCTACGCCGAGCGAAACCACCGGAGCTTCGAGGAGTCGGTCAGGGAGTTCGTGGACTGCGCGGTCGAGACCTTCGACCGGGGCGGGAACGTCCTCGTCCCGGCCTTCGCCATAGAGAGGGCCCAGGACCTCCTCTACGTGATAAGGGAGGCGCGCATGAAGGGGAGGCTCCCCTACGGCCCCGTCTTCCTGGACTCGCCCATGGCGATAGCCGTGACGGGCGTCATGCTGAGGCACCCGGAGTGCTTCGACGCGGAGACCCGCGCCATCATCGAGAGGGAGCACGACCCCTTCGGCTTCCCCGGCCTGGAGTGAATCAAGGCGCATAAACGACGTCCATAGCGGGGCCGTGATAATCGCCGGCTCGGGCATGATGACGGGCGGCAGGATAAAGCACCACCTGAAGCACAACGTCTGGCGCAAGGAGTGCTCCCTGGTCGTGGTGGGCTACCAGGCCGAGGGTACCCTGGGCAGAAGGATCGTGGACGGCGAGCGGGAGATAAAGATCTTCGAGCAGACCTTCAGGGTCAGCGCCTCGGTGCACACCATAGGGGGGTTTTCCTCCCACGCCGGGCGCGACGACCTCCTCGGGTGGCTCAAGAAGACGGGCAGGCCCACGCACGCCTTCCTGGTCCCCGGCGAGGAGGCGGCCCTCCGGGCCTTCGCGGAGAAGATAGAAAGCGGCGGCCTGGCCGGAAAGGCGCACGTCCCCGCCATGAACGAAGGCTTCACCCTTTAGGGAAGAATCCGCCGCCTGAGCGCGCAGTCGGCGCCCCGCCTTGCTCCCCCCCGGGCGTGTTAAAATGTCCGGGTATGGCAGGCAAAGACTATCAAAGCATGGGGCGGGCCGAGCTCGAGGGGGAGCTCAAGAGGCTCAGGGAAAACCTCGAGGACCTCGAGGAGACCGTGGGCTACTACTACTCGGTCACCAAGACCCACATCCCCGGGAGCTTCGTCAAGCAGGACGAGGAGGAGCTGAGGGAGCTTAAGGAAGAGATAGCCCTGGTGGAGGGGCTCCTCAGGGAGAAGTAGCAGGCGCCCGCGGCTTGCGCCGCGATGCACGATTCAGATTTGTCGATTCAATGGTTCACGGTCGGGGCTCACGGTCGGGGCTCACGGTCGGGGTTCACGGGCGGGGCCTTCGGCTCGGCGCGAACCGGGGAGCCCGCTCAGTCCGAGTTGAGGATGTTCTGGACGCGGCCGTGAAGGGCGGGCTGGCGGTCGGGGCTCAGCTCACGGGCGAACTCTATCCCCACGAAATGGACGTGCTGGATGCGTTTGGAGTAGATGACCGTCCCCTTTACTGTCTCCGCCCTGACATCGCCGCCGCTCGCGGGAAAGACTATCTCCAGCGCAATCTCCGCCCCGGCCTCAAGGGGCGAGGCGAGATAAAGCCCCACGCCGCCGAGGGAGATGTCGGCGACCATCCCCTGGAGGGGCAGCGGCTCGCCCTCGCCCGCTTCGACGAGCCTAGCGATGGCCGAAAGGGGCACCCGCTTATGTCTTCGCTTCTCCACCATCCGCACGATTATAGCACAGGGGCCTCAACCCTTTTTCCCCTTGCTCTTCCCCTTTCCCTGCCCCTTGACGTCGGGGCCGCGATACCCGCTCTTTAGCTCGTGGAACTCTCTTGAGCCGGGCTTTATGCCGAGGTTCTTGGCGATGACGCCCCACCCTTTGCCCCTGTTGGCCCGATATTCCCTGAGAACCGCCTCGGTGCTAAGATGCGCCACCTGGGCCAGCCTGAAACACATGTAGGCGTCCCCGGGGCTGTTGACGGCCCTGAGCACGACGTCCACATCCGTCCCCGGGACCCTGAACCGGGCCGCGAGGTCCGTCCTGAAGCCGTCGGAGTCCGCCTCGGCCCTCACGCTGACGCTCTTTACGAAGTCGTCCAGCTCGCCGCCCTCCGCCAGGGCGGGAACGGCCAGCAAACAAAGAAGCGCGAGCAAGGCGCCGATCGTGAATGCTTTCTTCATATTAAGTTACCTCCCGTAAGATTTGAGCGCGGCGCTCCATTACCAGGCCCCGTGGCCGAAGACCCTCATGGAGCACGCGTCGATGACCTGTATGAATATCAGGCAAATCCCCACGACCATGATGATCCTGAGGACCCTTATCACTAAGCCCTTCCTCATACGCAATCAGCATAGTAGGCAAGAATTACGCCAGATAAATCGACAATTTACTTCCTGATAAGCTACTGAATTAATGGGACAGTCGTAATAAATCCAGGGGGCGGGGGCCTGGCCGAAATGACAGGAATTGTCAATATGCTGACATTTTACCGGAGCATTACAACGGATGAACTATCGTGTCGATTGCGGCCGGGGTCATTCTTGTAAATGCATATGGAGGATATCGCCTGCCGCCTCAACTTGAAGTCACAATTTGTGACCTCAGGTCTCCGACTAATATTTTGCATATAGGAGAAAACATATTCAGGTTAACTGCTCAATCTTTATGGGACGTCGCCAGACTCCCTCTCAACCCTCTATCCTCTCGGCACGCTTTTGCACCTCGGCGCTCTGGCGCTTGCGGAAGGCGCGGAGTTTCCTGAGCACGTCCCTGTCGCTCCGGGCGATTATCTGTGCGGCCAGCACGGCGGCGTTTTTGGCCCCGGCCTTCCCGATGGAGACCGTGGCCACGGGCACCCCGGGGGGCATCTGGACGGTGGAAAGAAGGGAGTCCATGCCGCTTAAGGGCGAGTTACTGAGGGGAACGCCAATCACGGGAAGAATGGTCTGGGCGGCCACGGCCCCGGCCAGGTGGGCCGCCATGCCCGCGCCGCAGATTATGACCTGCGCGCCCTTCCGCTCGGCCTCCCTGACGAGCTCCAAGACCCGCTCGGGAGTGCGGTGGGCCGAGGCCACCGTCATCCTCGAGGGGATGCCCAGGGCCTCGAGCGTCTCCTTGCAGACCTCCATCACCTGGAGGTCCGACTCCGAACCCATAAGTATCAGGACCTTCATCACGCCCTCCTCGTAAGACAGCGAAGTTGATTCCCCACGCAGTTAAGGAATCCAGAGGATGGACATAATATAAACAATCCCGGGCGAAATGTCATCACTGCGGGGGGTGGCTTTCGCCGCTCCGGAGGGCTATCACCTCCGCTTACTCGTGCCTCAGGGCCTCGATGGGGTCGAGGAGAGCGGCCTTCCTGGCGGGGAAGTAGCCGAAGATGACGCCCACGGCCCCCGAAAAGACAAAGGCCACGACGGCGATGCCCGCGTTTAGGACGAAGGGGACGGAGAGGATTTGGGTGCCGGCATAAGCGGCGCCGAGCCCCAGCACGATGCCTATGAGCCCGCCGAAGGAGGAAAGCACCACCGCCTCCACGAGGAACTGCATGAGCACCTCGCGCTCCATGGCGCCGATGGCCAGCCTTATGCCTATCTCGCGGGTGCGCTCCGTGACGGACACCAGCATTATGTTCATGATTCCTATGCCCCCCACGAGCAGGCTGACGGCGGCCACCGCGCCAAGCAGCGCCGTAAGCACCTTGGTGGTCCCCGTGAGAGCGGCGACTATCTCCTTCATGTCCCTTACGTAGAAATCTTCCTCCTTCCCGGCCGTGATGTTCCGGCGCTCCCGCATCAGCCGCTCGATGTCCTCCTTGACCTTCTCGGTGGAGACGCCGTCCCGCGCCGAGACCATTATCACGCTCACGTCGGTGTTGCCCGCTATGCGCCTCTGAAAGGCGCGCAGGGGGATCAGCACGAAATCGTCCTGGTCCGTGCCGAAGCTGGACTGCCCCTTGGACTCGAGGACCCCGATCACCTGGCACGGGATCTTCTTGAGCCTGATGGTGGCCCCTATGGGGTCCTGCCCGCCGAAGAGCTCCTTCCGCACCGTCGAGCCGAGGATGCACACCGCCTTCCCCGCCCGCTCTTCCCCCTCCGTGAACTGGCGCCCCTCCTGAAGATGCCAGCCCCTCACGGTGAGGAAGTCGTTGGTGCTCCCCGTGACGACGGTCGACCAGTTTTCGTTGCCGTAGATGGTCTGCATTTGCTGCGAGGCGGTCGGGGCCACGGCGGCCAGCCCGGATACATCCCGGCTGATGGCCTCGGCATCGCCCACCTTGAACAGTTCGGCCTGCGAACGCGTGCCGCCGGGGCCCCTGAAGCCCTGGCCGGGCCTCACCTGGAGCATGTTGCTGCCGAGGCTCGAGACCTCGGCGGCTACCTGCACGGTGGCCCCGCTTCCGAGCGTCACCAGGGTGATGACGGAGGCGATTCCGATGACGATCCCGAGAATGGTCAGCGACGATCGCATGACGTTGCGCCTTATTTCGCGCAGGGCCAGCAGTATCGCGTTCCACAGCATAAGCGTCATGGGGACCCCTCCTTTGGCTCTCCGGTGTCGATGAAGCCATCGAGAAAGTGGACGACGCTCCTTGCGTAGGCCGCCATTTCCCGCTCGTGGGTCACCATCACCACGGTAATGCCCAGTTCGCGGTTGAACCCTGCGAGCAGCTCCATAATCTCGCGGCTCCGCGCGGAATCCAGGTTGCCCGTGGGCTCGTCCGCAAGCAGGACCGCGGGCTTCGCCACGATGGCGCGGGCTATGGCGACCCGCTGCTGCTGCCCCCCGGAGAGCTCGCCGGGGGTGTGGCGCGCCCACCCCTTCAGGCCGACTGCCTCGAGGGCCCCAAGGGCCATGGCATGGCGCTCGGCGCCCGAGATGCCGCGGTATATCAGGGGGAGTTCCACGTTTTCCAGGGCCGAGGTGCGGTTGAGAAGGTTGTACTCCTGAAAGACGAAACCCAGATAATGGCGGCGCAGGAGCGCACGCTTGTCCCGGGTGAGCCTTCCCACGTCAAGGCCCTTGAACAGGTAAACCCCGGCTGTCGGGGTATCCAGGCATCCCAGTATGTTCATGCAGGTGGACTTCCCCGAACCGCTCGGCCCCATGACGGCCACGAAATCGCCTTCGCCGATGACAAGGTCGATGCCCCGAAGGGCCTTCATCTCCGCCTGTCCCCTGCCGTAGAATTTCGTTACCCCTTTGAGCTCGATAAGCGGAACATCCGATTCGCTCCCCGCTTCGCGCCGGACTTCGCTACTCACTGCCCGCCTGCCTCGACATCCACGACCACCTGCGTCCCGGCCTCGATGCCGCCGCCCAACACCTCGGTCATCCTCCCATCGGATGGCCCGATGGAGATGGAAATGGCCACAAGCTGACCGTCCCTAAGCGTCCAGACGCGCTGCCGCTCCTTGCTCGCATTCCCACTCTCGCGTTGGTTGGACTGGGTTCTGCGTGGATGCCGAAAGAGTCTGCTCAGCAGGCTTCCGCCGCCGGACGAAGGCTTGCTTGCCTCCGCAGGAGGGGCGAAGCGCAGAGCGGCATTGGGCACGAGGACCGCGTTTTCGACCTTATTGACCGTGATGTCCGCAGTTGCCGTCATGCCGGGCCGCAGCGAAAGGTCCGAATTGTCCACGCTCAATATCGTCTCGTAGGTGACGACGCCCTCCACGGTCTGCGAGCCGAAGCGCACCTCCTTGATGCTGGCCCGATAGCTCCTGCCCGGATAGGCGTCCACGGTGAAGGTCGCCTCCTGCCCAGCCTTCACCTGTCCCACGTCGGCCTCGTCCACGTCCACGTGGAGCTCCATCTTCGTGAGGTCCTCGGCCAGGGTAAAGAGCACGGGGGCCTGGAGCGACGCCGCCACGGTCTGCCCGGGCTCGACGTTTCGCTTGAGGACGATGCCGTTTATCGGGGAGCGTATGACGGCCTTGGACAGGGTCGTCTTGTTAGCGTCCAGGGTGGCCTGGGTCTCGGATATCTGGGCCCTCGCGCTGGCCTCGCCGGCCTCCGCCCGCTTCAGGGTGGCCTCGGCGACGTCCAGGTCGTGCTTCGACGGCACCTTACCGCCGCTCTTGTCCCATACCTCCTTCAGGCGCTCAAGCTCGCTTTGCGCCTCCGCCACCGTGGCCTGGGCATCGAGAAGCCCGGCCCGCGCCGCCTCCAGCGAGGCCTCCGACTGCTGCACCTGGGCCTCGAGCCTGTCGGTGTCCAGCCTCACGAGCACCTGCCCAGCCCTGACCTGGTCGTTGTAGTCGGCCTCCACGGCCTCGATGGTCCCCGATATCTCGCTTCCCACGTCCACCTGGTTTACGGGCTCGAGCGTCCCCGTGGCGGTGACCGTCACTATGAGGTTCCCGCGCTCGACCACCTGGGTCTTATACCGGGGGGCCTTGGCCTTCTCGGCCGCTCTCCACCAGAAAACCAGGGCCGCGGCCGCGACGAGCAGGACAATCCCTATGATGAGCCATCGCCCGAGTCGCCTGCCCCCGCCCGACGACTCTTCCGCGCCCAGGGTCCGCGCGATGTCAGTCTTCGCATTGTTATCCTTGTTCATCTTCCGTCCTTTTCACTTTCTAACTGCGCCTGCGGCGCCCCGGACGCCTCCGGCAGGGGCGTCCAGCCGCCGCCGAGGGCCTTATAAAGACGAATCAGGTCCGACGCGATCTCGGCCTCGCTTGTCGCCAGCTGGTCCTGGGAGTTCAGAAGCGAACGCTGGGCGTCCAGCACAACCTGAAAATCTATCAACCCCGCAGAATACTGCTCCCCGGCAAGGTCGGCGGCGCGGCGCGCGGCCTCGGAGGACTCCACGAGCGACTGCCGCCTCACCTGCTCGCCGGCGTAGGCGGCGAGGGCGTTTTCCACTTCCTCCAGGGCCGAGAGGACCGCGGACTCGTAGCGTACGAGGGCCTGCTCCTGGAGCGCGTCCTGCACCTCGATGTTCTGCCGCACCGCGCCGGCGTGGAAGACGTTCCACGTGAAGCCGGATCCTATCCCGTACGTGCGGTTCCTCGTAGAAAAGAGACCGCCGAAGGAGAGGGCCTCGAGCCCTATGGAGCCCGACAGCGTGAACCTGGGATAGAGCTCGGCCGTCGCCACGCCCACCCGGGCCGTCTGGGCCGCAAGCTGGCGCTCGGCGCGCCAGACGTCGGGCCTCTGCCTCAGGGCCTCGGCGGGCACGCCCACGGCCACCTCAAGCGGAGCCGCTGGGACTGGCCCCGGCCCCGAAAGCTCCGCGTCCAGGGAGCCGGGGTTCTCTCCCAGGAGGATGGAAATCCTGTTCATGGCCTGCGCGAGCCCAGTCCTAAGCACGGGTATCTGGGAGCGGGTGTTTTCCATGTTGGCCCTGGCCTGCTCCACGTCGAGCTGGCTCGTCAGGCCAGCTTCGAAACGCCACCGGGTGATGTCGTACGTCTCCTCCTGGGCCTTGAGATTCGCCTGGGCTATCGATAGCCTCGCCTGGAAGGAGCGAACGTCCACGTAATTCAGGGCAACCTCCGAAAGAAGCGTCACGAGCACGTCGCGGAGGTCCTCCTCGCTGGCCCCCAGGTCGGCCTCGGCCGCCTCCACGGAGCGCCTGACGCCGCCGAAGAGGTCAAGCTCCCAGCTCGAGTCGAAGCCGGCGGAATAGAGGTCCCGCTCGGCTCCGCTGGTTCGGCTCCGCCGGGCGGAGCCCGTGGCGTCGACGGAGGGAAAGAGGTCGGCCCGGGCGACACCCCGCCGGGCGCGGGCCTCGCGGACGCGGGCGGTGGCCTCGCGAAGGTCGAGGTTGCCCAGGGCGGCCCTTTCCTCGAGGCTCGCAAGCAGGGGGTCGTCAAGGGTGGTCCACCAACTGGCCAGCACCTGGGCGTCCATGCCCCTGGCGGCCAGGCCCTCCTCGAGCGGGGCGTTCCATTTCGCCGGAGCCTTCGCGTCGGGCGGGACGTAGTCCGGCCCCACGGCGGCGCACCCCGCAAGAAGCCACGCCATGGCGAGGCCCGATATCAGTCCGATAATAGGATGAAGGACCCGCACCCGGCGCTCCTTCTGAATGTGGTTGAACTCGTCCATCTATTCCCCGGTCAGGACCGCGGCCGGTTTGTCCCCGGGCTCATTCCCTATAGCCGGAAGCGCGTCTCATGAATACACTCATCCATATTTTAGTCCCTGCTCTACTTGAATGCAACGCTCCCACTGGGCGCCGCTTGGAAGATGCCCGGCCGGGTGTTTAAAACGATGGTTCCAAAGTTTGAGGGGGAAAGCAGCCGAAGCCCGCCTACTCCGAGCGGACCACGACCTCCGAGGGAAGGATATCGAGGAGCCTCGCAAGCGCCCGGTCCAGGACGGCCGAGTTGCGGGACTCGAGCGTCACCACCACCTTGAAGTCCTTTTCGCTCATGGTTGGGTAGGAGCCTATGGAGACCTCGGGGAACTCCGAGAGCACCGCCTCGAGGTGGTGGGCCACGAAGCACTCCTCCTCGTTCACGTAGACCTTCCTGAGGTGGTAGGGCTCGCCCCGGAAGCGCTCCTTTATCTGGCCGAACTTCTTCCGGAGGAGCTCCGGCACGCCGGGCAGCACGCAGACGTTCCTCACCACCATGGGCGGGAAGGGGCCGCCCACGTCTATGAGCTCCGCCCCCACGGGGACCTCCGCCATCTTCCGCGCGGCCTCCGGGATCTCGGCGCCGCAGCGCTTCTCCAGGTATTCGAGGAGCCTGGGGCTGGGCTCGGTCCTTAGGCCGAAGGCACGGGCCACGGCGGCGATGGTCACGTCGTCGTGCGTGGGGCCCACGCCGCCGGAGGTGAAGACGTAGTCGAAGGCGTCGGCGAACTCCGATATCTCGCGGGCCAGGGCGTCCAGCTCGTCGGGCACCACGCATACGCGCCTCACGTCCACCCCCAGGGCCCTAAGCTCCCGGGCCAGGAAGTGGGAGTTCGAGTCGTGCACCTTCCCCGAGAGTATCTCGTCGCCTATGATGATTATCCCCGCGCTCCTGGACATGGGTTAATTATAAATGATTGGGGGGGAGAAATCCCTACCCCCACCACTCCCTCGCCCTCACCCGCGCGCGGGCCTTGCCGAGCCTCGTAACGTCCTCCACGAGGAACTTCCTCCCCGCCCCAGCGGCCCTGAAGAGACGGCCCGCGTCCCGGTCATAGAGCCGGTAGAGGGGGTAGCCGGGGTCCTCCGTCCCTGCCGCGAGGCCCACGGCCGATGTCTCGAGGATGTTAAGGCCTGCGCACTTTATCACTTTAGATACCTCCATCTTTCACAACCGTTTCCGAAGCCTGATTCCCGGCCCCCGCCATTAAAAAAACCTGGCATCCGCAAATGGCCGCTGATGTTGTTTCCATTCTTGCCTTCTCAAGGTCCCCAGTAATACGCTTTCCCCTTCTCGGCCTCGACCGCAAGGACACCCTCCCGAAATCGCCTGTATAAGCTAAATCTGCGAATTTTGCATTTATATATCTCGTAGCCGGCGATGTCTTCGGCGCGGACAGTGCCGGTGATTTTATTCGGCCAGTCGAAGAAATCTCCGGGCCCCCCATAAGGCGCCAATTCAACCTCGCCCCCGGTCACCCTGTCGCAGCGCTTGCGGATCTCGGAAATCTCCTTCGGGTCGAAATTGAAAAAGAGCCACATCTCGGGCTCTTCAAAAAGGCCCATATAGCGAATGTCGGTCGCGGAAGTCGGCATGAATTTAGATTGGGGCAGGGCATCTGCCGCCGCGTCGTAGGTGGGATAACTACCCTCATAATACCCATACTCGCCCACCTCATAGAGAACCGGCTCAAGGAAGAGCAGCAAGGCGATGAACAGAAATATACCGATGAGGATTATCCCAAGAACCTTGAGCGCCCCCCTATGAATCTTAAGTCCCCTCATTGGCGACCTCCTTACCAAAAACGCTCCGGCAGCCAGTATGGCCGGTAAGATTTGCACAAATCTCCGCAGGAATCGGACGGGGCCATGCTCGCGCGGGCGCGGCCAAATCTGTTCGCAAGCTGGTCCTGAATGCTGTCCTCCGGCGTATGCTTATGCTGCTCGTCGCGGTGCAAGTTGTCAATATTCAGGTCATACCACTCCTTCACATCGCTGAGAAGAACCGCCTCGGCGAGGTAGCCCAACTTCGCGGCCTCGCAATTGGCCTTGCAGTGGAAGTACTTGTCCAAAGTCCCATATTCCAAATCGGGTCGCTTTTCTTTTTCCGCGCTATAATAATCCTTCGCCCCCAGCAGTTTCATGTAGTTTCTCCCGAAAATAGCGAGCACTTCAAGTCTCAGGCCCATAGCGAACGCCTGCAAGGCGGGGAAGTACATCCTCACGGCAAGCCTCAGGAAGTCCCTGGGCCTGATTCCCCTCTGCCGCACTCGCCTTACCGGGTGCGCCGCCCCCGGCCAGTGGAGGGCTCGCTTCGCCCTGGGCTCTATGACGATGCGCCTCCCCGAGGGGCCGTAGATGCCCGTGCCCTCGTGGAGGTAGTTGGCGTAGGGGGCCGTGGCTTCGATGACGCCGCGCCCCGTCCCAGCCAGGTAGGCGCGTATGGAGTCTCTGAGCCTCCCGGTCCTGAGGGGGGCCCGCCTCTTGGCATCGGCCTCCACGGCACTGACGTGGGCGCCCGCCAGGGCGAGGGCCAGCCTCCTTTTAAGCATTAGCGCGGCGCGTAGCTTCATGATGGATTTGTCATCTCGGCTTCAGAATCCTGTCCAAATATCATGCGATTCTCTCAGTGCATATGTGGATGCCGTGGAAAATGCTTTTGGATCAGATGTCGATTATGGACAAAACGTAAAGGCTTACAAGTACGGCCCCCGCTGGGTGCTCCACCCCCTGAACCCCAAGTACGAAGACCAGGAGGTCCCGAAGGGGGCCTTCAAGATAATCGGCAAGGTCGTAAAGAAGGAAAAGAGGTACTGAGCGGGGGTGCCGGGGGGCGCGGCTACCTCAGGTGCTTGCCCATCCTGTCCCGGAGGCCCGTGAGCTTCCTCGTGAGGGGGTCGTTGGGGTCCATCTTCCCTATGAGCGCCGAGAGGTCCCCGAAGAAGTCCCTGAACAACTCGGCGCCGCAGCGGTCGTTCTCCTCCAGGAGGACGAGAATGCGGTTTACGTCGTCGATGAAGGATTTCACGTAGGCGTCGTCGTGGCCCCTTATCTTCAGCCGCCTCGTGTAGTCCCCGGCGAGCACCATCCCGAGCTCGTACCTGAGCCTCTCGAAGGGGCCTATGAAGCGGTGGGTGAAGAACATCGTGAGGAATCCGACCACGGCCACGTACCCAAGCATGATTAGCCCGAAGGACAGTATGCTGTGCTCCTTCAGTGAGCCGCCGAAGATCTTGATGAGGTACATGAAGACGACCGCCGACATGAAGGAGATAAGGATGATGAGCATCAGCGAGATGCGAAGCTCCCTGGCGGAGAAGAACCTCTGGGTGGCGTGCTTTGTCCCCTTCACAAAGCCTATTCTACCACAACTCAACCGGAGGGTGTAAGGCCCAAACTTTACTTAAAATCGGCTGTTTTAGTATTATTACAGACTGTGATGAGCGCCCCCTTCAAGGACAAGGTCGCCCTGGTAACCGGAAGCTCCAGGGGCATAGGCAGGGCCATCGCCCTGGCCTTCGCCCAAAGCGGGGCCGACGTGGTCCTGAACCACCGGAAGGAAGGGGGCGCCTCGGAGAGAAAGGCCCGCGAGGTCGCCTCGGAGGTAGAGGGCCTGGGCCGCCGCGCCCTGGTGGTCAGGGCGGACATCTCCGAAAAGGCGGAGGTAAAGACGCTCGTTGAGAAGGCCCTGGAGGGCCTGGGCAGGGTGGACTTCCTCATACTCAATGCGGCCAGGGCCCCCTTTAAGCCCCTGGAGAGGCTCCTGGAGCGCGAGCTCAGGCAGCTCGTGGAGACGAACTTCATGGGTAACATATTCTGCATACAGGAGGCCCTCCCGGCGCTTACGGAAACGAGGGGCGCGATAGTGTTCATATCGAGCCTGGGCTCCAGGTTCTATAACCCCTCCTACCCCCTGGGAAGCATGAAGGCGGCCATGGAGGCGGTGGTAAGGGACTCGGCCGAGAGCCTGAGGCCCAGGGGCATCAGGGTAAACGGCGTCTGCGCCGGCATAGTGAGGACCGATGCCCTGAAGACCCTCAGGCAGTTCTGGGAGGAGCTCGAGCAGATGCCCGAGGAGATGTTCATAGAGCCCGAGGAGGTGGCCGACGCGGTGCTCTTCCTCTGCGGCCCGGGGGCGCGGGCCGTGCTCGGGCAGAGCATAGTGCTCGACAAGGGCCTCAGCCTGAGCCTCCTGAGGCAGCCGCTTAAGAAACAGGGTTAACCGATAGATTCCAGATATACCTAGGAGGAGCGTGATGAAGCAGAACCTTGTGACCGAAGATAGGGTCGTGGACGCCGTGAGGGACGCCGTGGCTGAGACCCTGAGCATAGACAAGGAGACCGTGAAGCCCGAAAGCTCTCTCATAAACGACCTGGAGGCCGAGAGCCTGGACTTCCTGGACATCAACTACCGCATAGAGCAGGCCTTCGGCATCAAGATGGCCCGCCACTTCATCCTCGAGCACATCGAGGAGATGTTCGGCGAGGGCTCGGCCATCGACGAGGACGGAAAGCTCACGGAAAAGGCGGTGGAGCTCCTCAGGATAAGGCTCGGCGACGAGCTTCCGGGCGTAACCGCGGGCACCGACATGGACGACATCCCGGCGCACATAACCGTGCAGTCCATGGCAAGCGGCGTCATGGACATCATGGACACCCTTCCCGAAAAGTGCGGCTCCTGCGGCGCCTCGGACTGGAAGACCGACGACGGGGCCAGGATAAAGTGCGGCTCCTGCGGCGAGCCCGCCGCCTTCACAAACGGCGACGACCTCGCCCGCCAGTGGCTCGAGCGCACGAACGAGGAAAAGAAGATATTTTAAGCAATGTCGCTCCTGGAAGGACGGAGGTCCTGCGGCTGCGGGCTTCGACCGCCTCCGGGTTACCGCTTCGGCGGAAGTGACGTGATTTGAATCCTTCGCAGGACGGTCAACGAATGCCAGAGAATCGCCGCGTCGTCGTAACCGGATACGGAATGGTCACCCCCCTGGGGATGAGCGCCGGGG
Organism: Nitrospirota bacterium; assembly: GCA_037385265.1. Taxonomy (GTDB): domain Bacteria; phylum Nitrospirota; class Thermodesulfovibrionia; order Thermodesulfovibrionales; family JdFR-86; genus JARRNG01. The sequence continues at coordinate 615 of JARRNG010000040.1, read as the reverse complement.
AGACCTTCGAGCAGGCCTCACTGGGCCGCTCCGGGATAGACTTCTTAAAGAACTTCGACCCCACGGGGCTCCCCTGCCAGATAGGCGGCGAGGTCGAAGACGGCCGCCTCGAGGAGGCCGAGGCGAAGCTCCCCCGCTCCAAGGTCCAGAGGTATCTCTCCCGCGGGGCGAGGTTCATGAGGGTGGCCACGGCGGAGGCCCTGGGGATGGCGGGCCTCGATGGCGCCCCGGAGCTTGCCGGGGCGGGCCTGTCCCTGGGCTCCCACGGCGAAAACACCCCCGTAAAGGACATAGCCAGCCTTCACAAGTTCTTCGACGGCCAGCGCTGGGACGTGGCCGCCATGGCGAGGGACGGGGGCTACCCCTTCAGGAACTTCTTCCTCCGGAAGGCCGACGTGGCCACCTCGGCGCTTTCGATGCTCTTTGGCCTTGAGGGGCCGAATATCTCAATTTGCTCGGCCTGCTCGGCGGGCCCCCAAGCCATCGGCGAGGCCTACTACATGATAAAGGAGGGCCGCACGGACCTGATGCTCGCCGGGGGCTGCGAGAGCACGATGAACTTCGTGGGCTTCGTGGGCTTCGTCCTCATTACGGCGCTTTCGGAGAAGTACGACT
>JARRNG010000039.1:0-15991 GCA_037385265.1 Nitrospirota bacterium | reverse complement strand
GACGCTGAGCTTCGACAAGACGAAGAGGCGCGCCCGCATGGACGACCATAGCGCCGGGCACATATCCACCGAGGAGGCGAGGGTGCTCGTGGAGTTCCTAGACAGGGAGCTCGGAAGCGGGCCAATCGGTCATGCCGTCGCCTATAAGCACTACGTACTTCAAATTATCCCACCCACCACCTTTTCCACCTCGGCCAGGTCGGGCTTAAGCACAAGGGGGGCCTCCGATATCTTCACTGCCATGTCCGGGTCCTTGAGCCCGTGGCCCGTGAGGGTGCAGACGACCCTGTCGCCCGGTTTCAGGTATCCTTCCTTGTAGAGCTTTATGACCCCCGCGAGAGAGGCCGCCGAGGCCGGCTCGCAAAATATGCCCTCCCTCGAGGCTACGAGTCGGTAGGCATAGAGTATCTCGTCGTCGGTGACGGCGTCTATTCTTCCGCCGGACTCGTCCCTGGCGGCCTCCGCTCCTTTCCAGCTCGCCGGGTTGCCTATGCGTATGGCGGTGGCCACGGTCTCGGGGTTTTCGACCGGGTGGCCCAGCACTATCGGGGCGGCACCGGCCGCCTGGAATCCGAGCATCCTGGGGAGGTTCTTCGCCCTCCCGGCCTTCCTGTACTGCCTGTAACCCATCCAGTAAGCGGTGATGTTCCCGGCGTTTCCCACGGGTATGGCGTGGTAAGGCGGGGCGTCGCCCAGGTCGTCGCAGATCTCGAAAGCAGCCGTCTTCTGCCCTTCCAGCCTGTAGGGATTGATGGAGTTAACCAGGGTCACCGAGTGGCTCTTGACTATGGATTTCACTATCGAGAGGGCCTGGTCGAAATTCCCCTCTATCTGTATTACGTTGGCCCCGTGGGCCAGGGCCTGGGCGAGCTTCCCGAAGGCTATCTTCCCCTCCGGTATCAGCACAATGCACTTTATGCCCGCCCTGGCGGCATATGCCGCCGCCGCGGCCGACGTATTCCCCGTGGAGGCGCAGATCACCGCCCTGGTCCCGCCTTCCAGGGACTTCGAAATGGCCATGGCCATCCCCCTGTCCTTGAAGGACCCCGTGGGGTTGGCCCCCTCGAACTTGAAATACACGTCGAGGCCATCGAGGATGTCCCTTGAGACATTGGCCGCCTTGATAAACGGGGTGCTGCCTTCCCTGAGCGAGATAACCGGCGTCTGGCCGGTTACCGGAAGGAATTCCCTGTAGCGGTGGATTATGCCTTCCAGGGCCATGCTATTCCAGGATGTCCCCCTCCACGAGCTCCACCTCGACACCTTTTTTCCGCAGCGAATTAAGGCCCTTCTCGAGGTTTTCCCCCTTGCCCTCGAGCTCGAGAATCATTTCCCCCACCGTGTCCGTGACCCTCGCCCTCCGGATGTTCGGCATCACGTCGAACTTCTTGGCCATCTTGAACAAGACCGGCTCCTTGATCAGCTCCTGGGGAAAGGTCAACTTGACCCGCCTTTTCATGATACCTCCTATCTGAGAATTTAGCCGCCGGCTATGGCCGGGACGATGGAAACCTCGTCGCCGTCCTTAACCTCGGTGCTTTCCGCCTGGAGGAACCTGATATCCTCCTCATTTACGTAAACGTTGACGAACCTTCTTATCTTGCCGCCCTCGGAGACCCTCTCGCCGATGCCTGGAAACTGCTTGTCCAGCTCCGCCACGATGGATATCACCGTGCCTGGACTGACATCCACGACCTCCTGCCCCTTGGTCAACCTCTGAAGCGGCGTCGGTATTCTGACTCTTGCAGCCATAGGCCTCACCTCCCTGTCATTTTATCTTCTTGTAAATAGCTTCGAAGGACGCAAGGGACGGCTTTATCTGGTGGACCTCGGCCGTATGCCCCATGAGGGCCTCCTTGGTCTTGAGGCCGTTTCCGGTTATGCAAAGGACCGTCGTCTCGTCCTTGCTGATCCTGCCCGACTCTATGAGCTTCATGGCGCAGGCCAGGGTCACGCCGCCCGCCGTCTCGGCGAATATGCCCTCGGTCCTGGCCAGGAGCTTTATGGCGTCGATTATCTCCTGGTCCGAGGCATCCTCGCCGTAGCCGCCGCTTTCGGAGACGGCCTGGGTCGCGTAGAACCCGTCGGCGGGATTGCCTATGGCCAGGGACTTGGCCACGGTGTCGGGCTTCACCGGTCTTATGACGTCCGTGCCCTGTTTAATCGCGGCGCTTATGGGCGAGCATCCCGTGGCCTGGGCCGCGAAGAGCTTCGTGCGCAGCTCGCCGATCACCCCTATCTCCTTGAACTCCTTGAAGCTCTTCCAGACCTTCGTAAGGAGGGAGCCGCTTGCGCAGGGGACCACCACGTTGTCGGGCGCTTCCCAGCCCAGCTGCTCCACTATCTCGAAGCCCTGGGTCTTGGAGCCCTCGGCGTAAAAGGGCCTTATGTTTATGTTCACGAACGCCCACTTGTACTTGTTGGCTATCTCGCTGCAGAGCCGGTTGACGTCGTCGTAGCTTCCATCTACGGCAATGAGGTTAGGCTCATAGACTACGGAGGCCACGATCTTGCTCTCCTCGAGGGAGGCGGGGATGAAGATGAACCTCTTGAAGCCCGCTTTGGCGCCGTGGGCGGAGACCGACTGGGCCAGGTTCCCCGTGGAGGCGCATGCGACCGTGTCGAAGCCGAACTCCCTGGCCTTGGTCAACGCCACCGCCACGACCCTGTCCTTGAAAGAAAGGGTCGGGTGCATCACCGTGTCGTCCTTCACATAGAGGGTCTTTACCCCGAGGTACTTTGCGAGGTTATCTGCCCTCACAAGGGGCGTGAACCCCGAGGTGAGACCTACCTGCGGCTCGCCGTCTATGGGCAGGAGTTCCTTGTATCGCCACAGGTTCAGCTCCCTCTTCTGTATGGTCTTCCTGTTCAGGACCCGCTTTATCTTCTTGTAGTCGTAGACGGCCTCCAGGGGCCCGAAACAGAACTCGCAGACGTAGATGGGCTCCACGGGGTATTCCCGGCCACACTCCCTGCACTTAAGCCCCTCTACATAACCCATGGCAAGACCTCCTCAAACGTATAACATTATATATTACTTAAAAGCCCCTGGAATTTAAAGTGGCCCTCGAGAACGCCAAATCGGCCCCCGCTCCGCCGGGGGCCCTTTGGCTCGGCCTTGCCGGGCACATGAGGGGACCCGGCCGAGAACTGCCGCCGGAAAGGGGCCTATTTGAAAGCCCCGGCCTGGGGCATGTCCTCCATGGCCCGCAAGGAGCCCAAAGGAGGCACACGCCGCGGGCTCTGGCGGTAGAAACCGGTTTGCCGAGGGCCTACTCGGCCTCGGAACCCTTCTGCTTGGGCAGGACGGGGATGATGAAGTTGATGAGCCAAAGGAGCACAAACGGCGTGGCCATCACCGTGAGCGCCCCGAAGAAACCCTCCTTGAAGGTATTGAGGTCGTGGGGTATGAAGGGCAGGTGGTAGTGCATGAAGCCGGCGAAGGTAAGCGAAAAGGACTGCCCCCCTATGACGACGTTCCACCTCATCATAAACACGCCGTAGAGTATGAGGAACAGGGACACCACGGTCCTACGGAGCGTGAGGCGGGGCAGAAGCAGCATCACGAAGGGCAGCAGGTTTCCGAAGCCATACTGAAGGATGAAAATATCATAGAAGTCTCGTTCGTATATGACTTTCCTCAGGATGTCCCAGCTCTTCACGGCCGTATATCCCCTGAATATCAGGTCCAGGAGCTCCAAGCTGATGGCAGCGATGAGAAAGCCCACCAGGTATTTCTTGGTCATTCTCACGGTGTTCATCTGCTCTTCCCTTATTTCCCGCACCTGGTCGGAACGCTTCCTGCCTGCCCGGAGGAGGTTTATCTCGAGCACGATTATATAGGTGAGCATGCAAAGCGCGATTCCGGAAACTATGGCGGACATTATGAATATCACAGGCATGAGCGGCGTCATCCACAGGGCATTCGCCTTCACGGAGCCGAATATGAACCCGGCGTACCCGTGCAGAAAAGCCGCCACTGGGATGCCAATACCAGCCAGTATCTTGGCCGCCTTGTGGTCCACTCTCTGGGCCTCCTCGCTCAGGTCGTAGGAGCCGAGCGTAAGTATGGAGTATATCTTGCCCCTCAGCCCATCGAGCCCACTTGCATCCCTGAGCCTTATGGCCTCCTGGATGAACAATTTTCGTTTCACGAACCAGATTTCCGAGGCCACGATGGCGGCGTAAGTGGAGAACACTATTCCGAAGGCCGCGATGGCCGACGTGAAGTGAGGGGTGAAGAATATCTCCACTCCCCTGAGCGGCTGCTGCAGATGAAGCTGAAGGGGCATCATGGCCACGGGCAGGAGGCAGAAGGAAAAGACCAGCGAGAACGTGGCAATCCTCTTAAGCTCCTCACGCCCGAACACGTGATAAAGCGAGGAGAGAACGAAAGCCCCCGCCACAAGGCCGGTCATGAATGGATACATGACTATCTGAATGCTCCAAACGATATACTCGTTTGGATAGACGAATAGCTCCTTTACTGTCCAGACTTCTCCGTGAACTTCCAGCACTCTACCTCACCACCATATCAAGACCCACATAATAGGCCATTGGTTTTGTACCGAATTCTTCCTTGAGAACGTCGACTCTTTCGGTCCTGATGATTTTAGAGACCGAATCGTTAGGGTCCAGAATGTTCCCAATGCGCCTCGCGCCGAAGGGACATGCGTCCACACAGGCGGGATTCATTCCCTTGGTTATCCTGTGGTAGCACCAGGTGCACTTGTCGGTGACATGATAGAGCGGGTGGAAAAACCTCACGCCGTAGGGGCATGCCATTATGCAATAGCCGCACCCGATGCACCATGTCCTATCTACCAGGACAATTCCATCGGGGGTCTGGTACGTGGCGCCCACCGGGCAGACCTGGACGCAGGGCGGCTTGTCGCAATGGTTGCAGAGCTTTGGTACGAAGAAGGCCTTGGCGATATCCTCTTCCGGGACAACGATGCCCTCCGGCTTGTGGGGATCGGTGCGTATTACGTTATCTATGAATCCATCCCTGGCCGCCATGGGCGAATCGGCAACCATCGAGCCGTCCTTCCTGACGATGTAGCGCTCGACCCATGTCCTTGAGACTTTGGCATCGTAGGGGATCTCGTTTTCCAGCTTGCAAGCCCTTACGCAGAGTCCGCACCCTACGCACTTGTAAGTATCCACCAGGAAGGTCCACCGGAGGTTCTTGTTCCGGCTAACGGCCCCAAGCGCCCTATTGGCACCGGAGGCGGCCAGCCCCATCCCGGTAAGCGATGCCAGTCCGTATTTAAGAAAATTCCTTCTATCTATCAACTCAACGCTCCTAATCGAATCCCGGATGGTGCGGGTTGTGGCACGTAACGCATTCGGTGTCAGCGTAGTGCTCTTCGTTGTTTATGCCCCTTATCAGCGCTCTCCCGGACTGCTCATATGGGAGCTTGGCGTGGCACCTCAGGCACAGCTCCCTGGAAGTTATAATCTCAAGCTTCTCGGGCTTCAATGGGTGATCGATGGCTGGGCCGTGGCAGTTTTCGCACTGGATTATGGCATGGGGAGTCTGCATTATCATCTCGTAATTATCGCTGTGGCAATCCTTGCAGTAATCGCGGCCCTTGTATTTGACCTTGAAGTCCTTCCAGAACTGCTCGTCGCCTTTCCTGTGCCAGCCATACATGTACCCCCTCGCTTGGATGCCGAAGTCCTTGGGCACGGCGAAATACCTTGCGATCAGAATCAGGACCACAAAGCCGATGACAACATACAAGGGACGGTATACGTGAGGTTTCATCCGCCCGCAGACGCCTCCACCTCACGGATTTTCCTCTCGCTATGAATCAAGTCTTCTCTCCTCATCCCCGTAAAGTTCAAATGCATTCGATGCACGTCGGGTAATTAATAATCTTAAAACTTTTAATTATACAAAACTATCTGATTCGATTTCAAATAACGCTGCGCTCCTATCGCGGTTCTATCGAGCATGAGCAAAAACCTCACCCCTTTCCGTTTGGTCCCACCCTGTAGAAGCGCAACTGGCCGGTGTATACGGGTATCGCGAACTTGAGAAGGAACGTGTAGACGAGGGCGCCAATGGCCCATATTCCAAGGGCCACGCCCTTTTCGATAAGGGTGGGGCCATATTCGTAAATCTCCCCAAGAACCCCGGGTATGAAGCCCGGGACTATGAGCCCCATTCCCTTTTCTATGTAAATCCCGATTATTACAAGCACACAAGCGAGGTTCAGCGTAAATATATTCTCACGAGTCCTAGGTATCAGGAACAGGAAAAAGGCCGTCACGTTAAACAGCAGGGCGGTCCACATCCACGGCACAAGGTTGTTGTGCCCGTGGAGACCGAAGTAAAGGTAGTCCATAGGAGCAAGGTGCACGCTGTCCGAGTAGAATTCCTTGAAGAACTCAGCGGCGAACAGGAAGAGGTTTATGCCCATCGCGTAGGCTATCAATTCAGCTATCTTAAAGAGCGCCTTGTTGTCTATTTCTATCTTCGAGACCCGCCGGATGATCTGGAATATTATCAGCATAATCGCGGGTCCGGAGCAGAACGCCGACGCAAGGAATCGAGGAGCCAGAATCGAGGCGTTCCAAAACGGCCTCGAGGGAAGCCCGTTATAAAGAAAAGCCGTTACCGTATGGATACTTACGGCCCAGGGAATTGATATTATGATGAGGGGCTTGATGATTGATATGTCATATTCCCTGTTGTGGGCCATCTTGTAGAGGACGTAAAAGGAGATGAACAGGTTGATCGCCATATAGCCGTTGAGGACCAAAATATCCCACGCGAGAAGAGATTGCGGGAAATGCATCTTGCCCAGCAGAGGAAGCACGTGCCAGACCCTGTCGGGCCTGCCCATGTCCACGAGAACGAAGAGAATGCACATCACGATGGCCGAGACGGCGAGTAGCTCGCCGAACAGCACTATCTCCTTAATAGGCTTGAAGTTGTAAATATACGCCGGCACCACAAGAAGAACTGCCGCCGCTGCCACGCCGACCAAGAAAGTGAAGTTGGAAATGTAGAAGCCCCAGGAAACCTGGTCCCTCATGGCCGTTTGGATAAGGCCCTGGTCGAGCTGCTTTATATAGGAAACGATGCCGAAGAAGATGAAGAAAGCCAGTATCCCCAGCCATACGTAATACCACTTTCCGCCCTTCGTTATGTATTTCAAGGTCGTAAAGAAGTCCCTTATTATATTAAGCATCAATGCCTCCCCTGCGCATTACCCGTAAGTCGAGAAGAAGTAATAGAATTTCGGCGACGTGTTAAGATCCTCCTTGAGCCGGAAGACCCTCTTGTGGTCTATGAGGTACCTCAACTCGCTTTCCGGATCAAGGAGATTCCCGAATTTCCTGGCGCCCACAGGGCATATCTCTACGCAAGCCGGATACCTCCCGGGGTTCTCTCTCACCCTCTGGATGCAGAATGTGCATTTTTCCACAACGCCCTGGTAGCGCGGCCTGTTCCCCAGGTAGTGGGTCTCGGTGTTGATTTCCTCCCTCGCGATATTCGGCTCCCCCCAGTTGAACCTGCGGGCCCCGTAAGGGCAGGCGGCTATGCAGTAACGGCAACCGATACACCAGTTGTAATCTATCACCACTATGCCGTCGGGCTCCTTCCAGGTGGCTGTCGCCGGGCATACCTTCACGCAGGGGGGGTTCTCGCACTGCTGGCACTGAACGGGCATGTAGAAATGTCTCTCCTCGGGAACCTTGTCGGGATAATAATACTTCTCGGAATTCTCAAGGTCGTTGACCCACTTCTCGCCGCTCTTGAACCCCAGCACGGTGATCCAGTGGATCTGCGGGGCCCGAGACTGGTTGTTTTCCCTGACGCAGGCGTAAACACACCTCCTGCAGCCTATGCACCTGGATATGTCGAGCCCGTAACCGAAGACCGTCCCCGGATGCGGGGGGGTGGACTTGATATTGAAGTCCTTGCCGTAATCCTTCTTATACTCCTTCTCTAGCCTTCTTATCACCCGGTCCAGCTCGTCTTTGTTCATCTCCTTGAAGTGCCTCTGCAGAAAAGCCTCCCACACGGATGCTTCCGCCCCCACGGGCAGCGCCAGGCCAGCGGCCAAAGAGGCCGCGCCCTTGAGGAAGCCTCTCCTGCTAACGGGCGGCCTCAGAAAGCCTTTCTTATCTTCTTTCTTATCCTTCACTTCGGTTTCCGCACCTCATTGTATGTCGCCCAAAGGGTTCCTCGGGATTTCATCTTCGGTCAATCTCCTGTAGCGGATATCCGCGGGCTTCTCGGGCGGCGGCAGCGGGGTCAGCGGCTTGAACCGCGGGGAGTGGGGGTTGTGGCAGTGAACGCAGAGGCGGTACTCCTTCTTCCCGTTCCAGTAGCCCGTTCTCTTCCCGTGTATCCCCGCCTTCCAGTCGCGGAATATCGTCCCGTGGCACTGGCCGCAGAGATAATATGACTCCTCGAAGGAGATCAGGGAGCCGGCTGCGGATCTCAACCAGTCCCTATTCTCGGCGTCATGGCAGTCGAGGCACCACCTCTGATCCTTGGCATGGTCGAAAATCTCGGCTATTTCGGTGTGAAACGCCAGGGCTCTCCGCTCGGGATTCGGCTCCATACCGGCGTGGCACTGGGAGCACGGGTATATACCTTCCGAGAAAGGCGGCGGCGGCACGAAGAACTCCGGCACCTTGTGCTCCTTAACGGCCAGCGCAGGTTCCGGCTCGGGATATTGCGACTCGTGCTCGGCATAGGCCACAGCCAAGGACATGAGCGAGAGAATCAGCGCACAACAAAATATCCTGAACGGTTTCTTCATGGGTCGAGGTTGGAATCCTACTCCCTGGGTCTTGATAGCAGAATCAAGACTACACCCATGCCTAAGAATAAGATCATCAAAGTGGAGGTAAGTTTCTTCCTGAACTCCAACTCCTCGAATATCCCGCGCTTCTTGACCTCAATCTCCGCCAGCCTGTCCGTGAACTCATCGGTCCTATCCTTGATGAGGTCCACGTCGATGGCATGGAACAGGGTCCTGAACTCCGCCTGAGTGTTGAAGAACGACTTCCCCATCTCCTCGGGAAGTGCACCTGAAGCCTTCAGCCGTACGAGGTCGTTTTCCATGCTAACGAGCTGGTTCTCCACGAGGAAAAGGGCCTGCTTCATCTGTTTAGCCCTTTCATAAGAGTGGCACTGCGTGCAGCGCTGTTCGTTAATTATATTGATGCTCGCCTTCTGGATGTTGTGCGACCCGTGACAGGTCACGCAGTTCGGGCCATTTCCAGTTCTGGCCAGCACTTCGCCGTGACCGCTCTTGCGGTAGAGCTTCAGGATCCGTATGTGGCACTTTCCGCAGAAGTCGGGAACCTCGGTGTTGGTGGGCACGCCTACGAACCCCCGCTTGTGCGACATCGCGAGGGACGCGTCCTTCTCGTCGCCGCCATGGCAGTCGTGGCACGAAACATCGTTCTGATAGTGCCAGCTCATCCTCCACTGCTCGGGGATGTCCTTGTATTCCTCCTTCATCCCATCCGAGGTATGGCATGCTATGCACGAGCTTTCCTCCACCTGCACACCACCTGCCCACGGCATCGTGAGAAACTCCTTTTCGAAGGCCTCCCTGTACCCGCCGTAGGACAAAGAAGCGAATGCGAGAACGCCGAGCAGTGCTATCGCAAGATATCTCATATCAGCGCGCACCCCACATCGTCAGTATAAACCACAGCACGATCGAAGCCAGGAATATGCTAAGGAGGAAGGGCCTGTGAGAAAGCCTTCTTTCCCTCCTGGAATCGAAAAAAGGCCAGAAGAGGAACACCACCATGAATATCACATTGATGATTCCGCCGATGAACTTGCTCGGTATTATCTTGACCAGCTGGTACGGCGCGAGGAAAAACCACTGCGGCCTTATCGACTGGGGCGTCAGGAAGGGATTAGCCTGCTCGTTCGCTCCCGCGGGCAAGAAGGTCGAGGGCATAAAGGTGATGACGAAGAACACCAGCACGAAGTAAACCATGGTCATGTATAGCTGTCTCAGGAAGAAGTCCGGGTAAAGCGGAATTCCGTCGGGGTGGGGGTCCCTCTGGTACTGGATGAGCGGCATGTCCTCGCACTCGCCCTCGAGCCCGCAGGAATAGCCGATGCGCACCACCAGGTAGGCGTGGACCAGGACGAAGACGAACAGCAGTGTGGGGATGAAGGCCACATGGAAAGCGAAGAACCTTCCCAGAGTAATGCCGGACACGTAATCGCCACCCCTCATGAAGGAAACTATCGAGTCTCCTACTACGGGGATGACGGAAGGTATGGAGGTCGCAACGGTGGTCGCCCAGTAACTCAGCTGGTGCCAAGGGAGCAAGTATCCGGTTACGCTTGCGGTCAGGACCAGAAGCATGAGCACCGCGCCCGTCACCCACGTAAGCTCCCTGGGCCACTTGTAGCCTCCCCGCATGAACGTGTATAGCAGGTGGATGAACAACGCCCCGACGATGAGGTTGCTGCCCACTATATGAACCTGCCTGAAGAGCCAGCCGAAAGGCACCGTGTTCATGATGTTCTGGATGCTCTTGAAGGCGAAGTCCGGATGGGGGATGTAGTACATCAAAAGGAGAATGCCCGTCACCGCCTGGACAACGAGAGCCGCGAGGACGACAAAGCCAAGGGTGCTTAAAACGTTCGTGCCTTTTGGAAGCCGGTAGTGCTTGAGGTTCGAGGTCATGGCCTCGATGCCTATTCTCGATTCCAGGTATCCCTTGATTCTCCCAACCATGCTAACCAATGTACCCCACAAATATCATATCTCCGGTCACCTCGATCGGGATTCTCTCCAACGGCCTCGGCGGAGGCCCCGACACGACATTCCCCTCCAGGGTGAAAATGCCGGCATGGCAGGGACATACAAGCCTTCCCTGCTCCTTGTCGTACATCACCAGGCAGCCGAAATGCGTGCATACTCTTGACAGCGCGATATAACCCTTTCCGCGCCTGTTAATGACTATTATAGGCTTGTCGTTGTAAATGACTTCCTTGGCGTCCCCCGAAGGTATGTCGGTCTTGCTAATCGCCAGCTTCTCGGTAGCTACGGCGGACCTTAATGGAGCCAAAAACCTCATTACGGGATATCCCAGCACTGCGACCGCGGCGGCGCCGAGGCCGGCAAGCACAGACTTTAAGAAACTCCGCCTTTGCATTATATCCCTATCTCTTCCAACCCCTGTTCAATGTCCATAGCCCAAGCAAATCTAATCCTAGACGCCTTCCATTTTACATGCGTCTATGACAATTTTCAATTTGATATTATGGATATAATTTCACCTTATGACTGCAATTTTACTGCTCCACGTTTCAGATTAAAGAAGGGTCTCCGACTGTGGGCATAAAAAAACGGGGCAGGGTTTCTGTCCCTGCCCCGTCTTGCGAGCTGGCATCTACGTTCCGCTCAAGAACTGCTTCGGCGACGGAACGGCGTCCTTCGCGTGGCACTTGACGCAAACCACCTTGGCCTTGGCCTCCGTGACGACCCAGCTGTGGGGCCTGTGGCAGTCCTCGCACTTGGCGCCGAAGTACTCTATGTGCATGCCGTGCTTTCCGACGTTGAGCACGTTCCTGTGGCAGTTGAGGCAATTGCCCCAGTCCGGCCTCGCGTCCTCGTGCGGCTTGTGGCAGAGGTAGCATTGGAACTGCATGGGCGCGTTCTCGGGAACGTCTATCTTGATGGCCTTGTCCACCGTTTCCTGGGGGGGCCTGTAGTGCGTAACGTCCAGGGTATCGCCCTCGGTGAGCATCTCCCTTATGCGAGCGTCGCCGTGACAGAAGAGGCACTTGTTCCTGCCAGGTCTTAGGTCAGGGGTCCTGTCGGTGTGACAGTTCAGGCAAGCGATTTCCTGCATGCCCATTCCGTGCACGACCTTGCCCTGGTGGCAATTGATGCAGAAGCGCGCCTCGGGCACGAACTCGTGGGTTATGTAGCCGTGGCACTTGGAGCACTCTATCTGCTCCATGAAGTAGTGCTTGGCGTGCAGCCTGGACTTGTTGATCTTGGGAGCGTCGGGGTACGCCCCGTCGGTCTCCCAGTGACACTGGACGCAGTACTTCCATGGCACTATGATCTTCCCGTGCCTGTCGGGCACCTCCGTGGGCCTGTGGAAGACGAAACTGATGAGCAGCTGGTTCATTTCGTCCACGGCCAGGTGGTGGCATTCATGGCAGTTGATCTTCTGGTGAACGCTGGCCTCCCAGGCCTCGAAGGCGGGCTTCATCAGGTGACAGCTCACGCAGAAGTTCGGGTTGTGCTGGGTGAAGTCGTAGAACCTGAAAGAGGCAATTCCCACTCCCCCGAGAATGGTCAGCAAGAGCGCCGCGATGATAATCTTTCCCTTCAGAGGCATGCCCGTTTCAAGCCACTTGAAGGGCGAGAAGAACTTAAGGGCCCGCTCGATCAAACGGAACGGCGCAACCAGAATTCTTCCGACTGTTCTAAGCATCTGGTTCATTTACTCCCCTCCCCGTAGTTGCCTAATTTTTTATCTTTCAATTTCTAAGAAAGCCTCGTATGCCGCCTTAGCAGTGCGGTCTATGTCCGCCAGCGAATGGGCGAGCGAGATGAATCCGGCCTCGAACTGGCTGGGGGCTATGTTGACGCCCCTCCGTAGCATGCCCATGAAGAACATGCCGAACTTCTTCGTGTCCGCAGAGGTGGCCGTGGCGTAATCCTTCACCTCCCTGTCGGTGAAATAGGTGCAGAACATCGTGCCCGCCCTGTAGAACTTCGTCCTCGCACCGGCCCTGGAGGCTGCGTCCCTCAGGGCCTCCTCAAGCGTCCCTGCCTTCTCGAGAAGCCTTTCGTAAGAGCCTTTTCCAGAGATTGCCTTGATGGTCTCTATCCCTGCGGTCATGGCCAGGGGATTGCCGGAAAGCGTTCCCGCCTGGTAGACAGGCCCCTCGGGAGAGACCATCGCCATTATGTCTATGAGGATGCTGCCGTATTTCCTCGTAAGGCTTCTCAGGGCGCCCAAGAATGAGGCCTTCGGAAGCACGCATCCCATGTTGCCTGCCACAGGCTCGACAATCACTCCGGCGATGGACTTCCATTCCTTGTCCATCGTGCTTTTCAGCGCCCCGGTATCGTTGTAGGGCAGCGTTATGGTGTTCCTTGCGTACGAAGCCGGCACGCCGGGGCTGTCAGGCACGCCAAGCGTAGTGGCGCCTGAGCCGGCCCTGACCAAGAGGCCGTCGGCGTGGCCGTGGTAGCACCCCTCGAACTTTATTATCTTGTCCCGGCCAGTGGCCCCTCTGGCCACCCTGATGGCGGACATGGTGGCTTCGGTGCCGGAGTTCACGAGCCTGACCTTCTGCATGCTCGGGAAAGCCCTGACGAGGAGGCCCGCAAGCTCAATCTCAAGGGCGGTGGGAGCTCCGAAGCTCGTGCCGAGGGCCGCCTGTCTGCAAAGGGCCTTTACCACCCTCGAGGGGGCGTGCCCGAGTATGAGAGGCCCCCATGAAAGCACGTAGTCTATGTAGGAATTGCCGTCGGCGTCGTATATCTTGGATCCCTTGCCCTTCGAGATGAAAAGGGGATTGCCCCCCACGGCCCGGAAGGCCCTGACGGGGCTGTTGACTCCGCCGGGAATGAGAGTTTGGGCCTTCTTGAACAGCCGGCCCGACTTATCTAAGCTTCGTTTGCGCATGGCACTCTTAAGAGGGATTTACTAATGTAACATATGGGTTTTTAGGATGTCAAAAACCCGGAAAACCCCCCGGGGATTGCTATGAAGTTGAAAGCTTCACTCGGACAGGCGGGCGCCTTTCAATACCCTGGCCCGTTATGTTATAAAAAAAGAACAGCCCACAGGAGGATTATATGAAAAAGCTCATCTTAGTGCTTCTTTCGGCATTTCTCGTCTTCTCGTGCACCCAGGACCGGGGCGGCTCCAAGGAGGCCAAGCCCGCCGCCAAAGCCGAAAAGTCCACTGAAGCCGCTGGAGAATATCTCGCGAAGGTGAACGACGTGACGATAGGCGTCGAAGACGTGAAAAAGGAATTCAACATGCTGAACCTGAAGGCCCAGCAAATGTTCATGGCCCAGGGCGGCCTCGAAAGCTTCCTCGATGAAATCGTAAAGAAGGAGATGCTCCTTCAGGAAGCCAGCAAGCGGGACTACGAGAGCGACCCCAAGTTCAAGGAGCTCATGGATGACTACAAGAAGCGGCTTTACATTGGGTTCCTGCTCAAGGATGAGGTGGAGAAGAAATCCGAGGTCAGCGATGCGGAAGTGCAAAAGTACTATAACGATAACCGCAAGAACTTCGTCCTTGAATCTTCGGAAAAGGGCAAGCCTGAGGTCATAGAGCTCGAAGCGGTAAAGGAGCTAATCAGGCAGAAGTTGGCCGAGGAGAAGAGGGACAAGGTGTTCGAAAGCTACATCGCTGCCCTGAAAAAATCCTATAACATCGACATCAACAAGGAAGCCGTGGACAGGGCCTTCGGCAACATGACTGCCCCCGCCGAGGAGGAGCAGCCCTAAGCATCGCTCCTGAAACCGGCCTCGGCTATCCGGACGGCACGAAATACGTGCACGAGATGCCGCCGTCGCACAGGCATTCCTGCCGCCGGACACCGGTGCCGAGCAGGTCCCTGTAGAGCTCGAGCTCGTACTTGCACGGCTGGGGGTAGTTCGAGGCTATCTCGGAGATGGGGCAGTTGAATTCCTTTAGGACGTAGCCGCCGTCCTGCTCATCAATCTCCGTCATGTAGCCGTCCTGGTTAAGCATCTCCGCCAGGGTGATTACCTTATCACGAGGGCTGGAAATGTCCGAAAGAAAATTGAACTTTCCCCTCAGGAGCTGCTCCTTCCTGCGTTTGATAATTCTGTCGAGCATGTCGGGCCCTTCCATCTCGACGATGGTGCTGAAGACCTCGTTTATGAACCCGCCGTAGGACTTGGGGAAGATGCTCTCGGCCTTTTCGGTGAGGCCGTACAGAAAGACCGGTCGCCCGATGCCCGTCTTTCTGACGACGTTCCGCACTATGCCCTGTCTGTCGAGGGCCAGCAGATGCTGCCTGACGGCCATGGGGGTGATGCCCACCTTCTTGCTCAGCTCGGCCACCGTCATCCAGTCTGACCGCTTAAGATAATTGATTATTTTCTGTCTCGACGGTCTGGCGTCCACGCCGCGCCCCCTCCCCGGAGTTGATAAGTTTAAGTAAGAGTTTATAAATAATAAACTGAAAAGTTGAATATTGCAAGCTTGTTGCTTTTGGGCGCGTTCCATGCTACCCATAGTTTGCATTCCCTGCCAATTATCGGCTCTTCGGGTATAATGTGTGGGGAAAGGCCAAGGGGTGAAGGAGGGCATGGTTGCTTAAACTCAGGGATGGAATCATCGAGCTCTACCGGAAGGTGGCCACCTCGGTTCCGCCCGACGTGGAGGAAGCCCTCAGAGCGGCACATGACCGGGAAGCCGAGGGCTCCAAGGCCAGGGACACCCTGGCTGGGATGCTCGAAAGGATAAAGCGCTCCAGGAAGGGCCCGAAACCTGTCTGCATCGAAACGGGCATTCCGGCCTTTTACCTGATTGTGCCAAAGGGCTTGAGCCACGGCGAAATACTTGAGACGATAGCGGAGGCCACGAGGCTCGCCACCCGCAAGGTCCCCTTGAGCGCCAACGCCGTGGACATTATTTCCGAGCGAAACACCGGCGACAACACGGGCAAGGGTTTCCCCATAATCCACCTCGGCCAGTCTCCGAACGACATGTTGACCGTGGAGCTAACCCTCAGGTGCCCCGAGTGCGAGACCAAGGGGCGGACCTACTCTCTCCCCGACGAAACCCTGGGGGCCGCGCCGCCGCTTGAGAGCATCGGCCGATGCGCGCTGGACTCGGTCCGTAAAGCGGAGGGCAGGGGCTGCCCTCCTTATGTGGTCGGCGTGGGGGCCGGGGCGTCGAAGGACCAGGTGACGGCCCTCTCCCGGATACAGCTTATGAGGAAGGTGCCGGAGCGGTCCGCCGAAGGGCCAGTGGC
>JARRNG010000038.1:0-21643 GCA_037385265.1 Nitrospirota bacterium | reverse complement strand
CGAGGGGCTTAAGGACTCCGCCCACGGCAACCTGAACTGCTCGGACTGCCACTTCGGCTTCTCGAGCGAGGACCACCCGACGAGGAATTTCCGCACCGAGCGAGAATACGCCATCGCCGCTGCCGACGTATGCAGGCGCTGCCATTTCGACAAATACACCAAGATCCTCGAGAGCATCCACTATTCGGTGCTCAGCCAGGGGAACCTCATGGCTCCCACGTGCAACGACTGCCATGGTTCGCACAACATAGAGAGAATCTCCGCAGAGACAGCCGCAACGAGCGCCAGGCAGTGCAGCAGGTGCCACCGGGGCATCTATGAGATCTACGCCACCAGCGTCCACGGCGACGCGCTCCTGAGCCAGGGCAATACCGACGTGCCGGCCTGCATCCACTGCCACAAGCCGCACGAAATCGACGACCCGCTCACTACGGAGTATCACGAGAAGATCCCCGAGATGTGCTCCAACTGTCACTCCAACGAGGCCGTCGTAGGCAAGTACGGCCTCTCCACGGACGTGGTGAAGACTTATCTGTCCGATTTCCACGGTGTTACTCTGGGGTTCTACAAGATGCAGAAGGAGGACGCCGTCTCCCCGTCTCGGCCCATCGCCGTATGCACGGACTGCCACGGCACCCACAACATAATGAGCACCGTGGGGCCCGGCTCGGCGGAGGTCAAGGCAACGCTGCTTAAGAGGTGCCAGAAGTGCCACGCGGGAGCCACTGAGAACTTCCCCGACACCTGGCTTTCTCACTACGTGCCAAGCCTGGAAAAATCTCCGGCGATATTTTTCGTAAACAGCATCTACGGCGTCCTTATGCCCATTATGGTGGTCGGGCTTCTGTTGCAGGTGCTGCTTCATGTGTGGCGCTACATAGCAAACAGGTAAGAGGGGTCAGAGATGGATACGAAAGCCATGGATATGGAGAAGGAACAAAAGATTAGGCGGTTTGCCTCCGGCCGCATTGCGGAGCACTTGGTGCTCATCGTGACCTTCACGGTCCTTGCGGTCACGGGCCTTTCGCAGAAGTTTTACTATCTCGACGTCTCGAGGTGGCTCATTTTCCAGCTCGGCGGGATAGACGCGGTGCGGCTGATACACCGCTACGCGGGGATTGCCTTCGCCCTCCTGGCGTTGGAGCACTTGGCCACCGCCGTGGTGGGCGTCTCGGTCTTCAGGTGGCAGCCCACCATGATGGTGACGAAGAAGGACTTTCGCGATGCCGCGCACAACGTCAAGTACTACATAGGCATAGCGAAGGCCCCGGCCGCCTGCGGTCGGTACGACTACAAGGAAAAGTTCAATTACTGGCTTGTCCTCACCGGCGGGGTGGTCATGATACTGACCGGTTTCACCCTTTGGTTCCCCATCGGCGTGGTAAAGTACCTGCCGGGGGAAGCCATCCCCCTGGCCAAGGCCCTTCATTCGAACGAGGCCCTTCTGATATTCCTCCTGATTATCGTCTGGCACATCTACGACTCCATCTTCAGCCCCGACGTTTTCCCAATGGATACGAGCATTTTCACCGGCTATACCACGCGGAGGAAGATGCTGAGGCTCCACCCCCTGGAACTCGCCAGCCTCGAAGGGGCAAGCCCCGAGGAGACCCTGGTCGAGAGGGCAAGGGCGACGGGCCAGATGGGGTTCGACACCTGAGCACATTGCCGTCCCTGGGACTGATGCCCCAACATTTTTGACTCCAGAACTGCTAAAATTATGGTTAACAGATGAGCTGGCTCTCTTTGCGCGATAAGGTCGGCTTTTTTGTTTAGGGGGCTATGCAAAAAAGAATAATCTTTTTGGTCCTCGTGAGCGTGCTGATCATCCTCGTCAGCGTGGGCATAATCAGCAATTTCATCGTTAGGGACTCCATCGAGCACTCCCTCGATAGCCGCCTGACCCTGGCCTCGATAATAGGGCAGAACATCGACTACATCCTCGAGAGCAACCTCACCCGGCTCCATGACATTTCCCTATCCGCCAAGGTGGACCTGAACGACGGCGACTGGGAACCGGAGAAACGGGCACTGCGTACCGCCTACGAGTACTCGATATTCACCGACGGGATATTCCTGATGGACAATACAGGAAATGTGGTCGCGACCTATCCCCACAAGGACGAGGGCGGAATCAACCTAATGGGCATTCCCTATGTCGGCAGGACCCTGACGGAGCGGAGGCCCGTGGTCTCTGACGTCTACGAGATCTCGCCGACGAAGAAGAAGGTCATCTTCGTGCTGGTCCCCCTGAAAGACAAGGACGGCGAGGTCATAGGAGTGGCCGGCGGAGAGATAAACCCGGCAAATTACATGTTCACCAGCATCCTCAAGTCCACCCCCTCCGGCAAGGATACCCTGATCGAGCTGATAGACAGCCACGGCACGATCATATCGAGCACCGACCAGGCGAGGATCCTCACTAACAGCGACCACGACAGGTTCCTCGGAAACCTCATCCGCGAGAGGCAGAACACGGTGAGCATGTGCCACAGGTGCCACCTGGAGGACGTTTCGGCGCCCAAGAGGACGGACGACATGCTGGCCTTCGCCTCGCTGTCGCTGGCCCCGTGGGGAGTTTCCGTGCGGGAGCCCCAGTCCCACGTCTTCGCGCCTACGACCACACTCAAGAAGGTTTTCACCATTCTGAGCCTCATTTACATAGCCACGGCGGTGCTGCTTGCCGTGGGGCTGTCCCGCAGCATAGTGAAGCCCATCAGGCTCATCATAGGGGCCACTAAGAAGATCGCCAGGGGTAACCTCTCGGAACCCGTGGAGTACGCCAGCTCCGACGAGCTCGGCGCCCTGGCCGAGAGCGTGGACGGCATGAGGCTCAAGCTGGCGGAATACATGGACGCCCTACAGAGCTATAACGAGGAGCTCGAAAGGCGGGTCGAGAACCGGACCACCGAGCTGCAGCAGCGCAAGATGCAGCTTACTTCACTCCTGGATGAGGTCATGAGGGCGCAGGAGGACGAGAGAAAACGCATCGCCCGCGAGCTCCACGACGAGACCAGCCAGTCCCTGGCCGCCCTCGGCATGAGCCTCGACATCGCCATCATGGCGCTCAGGGAGAACAAGCTCACCCCCGACATGATAAAGGAGCAGAAGGTCAAGGTGGAGCAGCTCGTCAGGGGCATAAGGCGGCTCATACACGACCTCAGGCCCCCCGTCCTGGACGACCTCGGCTTCGAATCGGCCGTGAGGTGGCTGCTGGAAAGACATCTCGCCGACAGGGGCATAAAGTACTACCTGATATCCTGCGACAGGTTCAGGGGCCCTGGAGGGTCCTTCATAGACAAGAAGACGGAGCTAACCCTGTTCCGCATCATCCAGGAAGCGGTTACCAACGTGGCCAAGCACTCCGGGGCCGAGGCCGTTTCGGTGACGCTGAGCTGCGGCGACGACGTCGTGGAAATAGACGTGATGGACGACGGCGTGGGCTTCGACCCGGAAGAGATATTCAGGGCCGCCGACGTGGGTGTCAACAAGGGGTTCGGCATCCTCGGGATGAGGGAGCGCATATCGAACCTCGAGGGGGAGCTCAATATCTATTCGCAGCCTGGCGAGGGAACGCATATGAGCGTTGTGATACCGTTAAGCGTTTTAGTGAGGAGGACAAGTGACCAGGATACTTATAGCTGACGACCACACCCTAGTCAGGGAGGGCATAGCGGCCATGCTGCGCCTTCATGACGACATGGAGGTCGTGGGGGAGGCGGCAAACGGCAAGGAGGCCATCGACAAGGTCGGCGAGCTCTCGCCTGACCTGGTGCTCATGGACATCGCCATGCCCGGCCTCGGCGGCCTCGAGGCCACCGTGACCATAAGGAAGCACCACCCCCAGGTCAAGATAATAGTTCTCAGTCAATACGACGATAGGGAGTACATCAACCGGTTTCTCAAGGCGGGGGTCTCGGGCTATATCCTCAAGGAGGCGGTCGGCAGCGACCTCATAGCGGCCATCAGGGCTGTCATGAAGGGAAAGAGCTATCTTTATCCTTCCATAGCCGCCAGCGTTATCGACAGTTATCTGGGAAAGGACGAACCGGGGGTGGAGGACCCCTTCGAGAGGCTCACCGGACGGGAGCTCCAGGTTCTGAAGCTTATCGCCGAGGGGCAGAGCCACAAGGAGGTAGCCGCTACCCTGGGCATAAGCGCCAAGACCGTCATAGCCCACCAGACGAACATCTCCGAAAAGCTCGACATCCATTCGCGGGCGGGCCTCATAAAGTTCGCCATCCAGAAGGGCATCATAAGGCTCGACACCTGAGCGCGAAGGGCCGTACGGCTGGCCCCGTGAGGCGTTCCCATTTGCGATGACTGTAGCCGAAGGGGCGGGGTTTGGTTGAACGGGGGCATCAGGCCACTGAGCCGTTTCCGGATTCTTCTTGCTCCCTCAGGCCTTCAATTTTGTAGACCGCTCCCCCTACGGGGGAGCGGTCTACATTGTTACGTCTGTCACTCCCTCGGACGCCATGCCGCGAAGGACGTCGCTATTTCTCGAACTGCGACTTGGCATCCTCGTAGGATTTCTTAAGGTCTTCCATGGTCCTGTCGGCTCCCGCCTTGAGGTCTTCCCAAGCCTTCCCGCTCGACTCCTCGATCTCGTCCAGCTTCTTCTGCGCGGCCTCCTGTTTATTCCTTAAATTCTTCATTTGCTCGTCCATCTTGGCCTTCACATCGCCCGTGGCCTCGTCGGCCTTCTTCTGGAGCTCGTCGATCCGAGAGCCGTAGTCGGCGAGCTTGGCTTCCATATCCTTCGTGAACTCTTCCTTCTGTTCCGCTAGGTAGGCTTTCGTAGTGCCGACGGCCTCGCCGACGTCTTTTTTCACGTCCTCGGTCGTCACTTCACCCTCCTTGGGCGCCTCGGCCTTCTGTTTGCACGACAGAATCACCGTCGCCGACAGAACGAGCGACATGGCCATCACAATTGCCAGAAACTGGTGTCTCATCATCGTTGTCTCCTGTCCGAGTATTTGATATCGCGGCCCGCCGCGGTTTCCCTACTTTTCGGATTCCTCCAGCTCGAGCTTCATCGAAAAATGCCTCATTATGTCTCGCATGGTTATGATTCCCCGGAGGCGTCCCCCCTCGACGACCATAAGCCTGCTCTTGCCTTGTCTATTCATGGCCGAAAGGGCCTCTACCACGTCGCTTTCGGGCGGGATTGTATTGTCGCCGGAGCAGCCTTCGGCCAGTTCTCCCACGCTGCGTTCCCGCCATGACTCGCGGGGGATCTCCTTGGCCTGCTCCATGCTGATGCATCCCAGGAGCCTTCCATCTTCCACCACAGGGAACATCTTGAAATGGTGTTTCATGAAATAGTTCTCCGCAAGCTCCTCGAGGGAGATGGAAGGGGGCACCGTGACGGGGTCTTCTATCATGAGCTTGCGCACCGGCTCGCCCTCGAGGGCTTTCCTGAGCAGGACCTGACGATACGACGACTGCGCCGCGGACCTGAGGAACATGCCTATGAGGAACCACCATATCCCGCCTATCACGTTTCCCATGAGGACGTTCAGCAACCCCAGCATTATGAGAATGAGGCCGAAGATGGAGCCGGCCTGCGAGGCCGTCCGGGTGGCCCACTTCAGGTTCTTCTTCCACCACCAGAGGGCCGACCTCAGCACCCGGCCGCCGTCGAGGGGAAAGGCCGGGAGCATGTTGAAGGCCGCAAGCAGCATATTGATGAATGCCAGGTACCAGAGCACGCCTGACATGTATGAGGGAAGATTCATCCCCTGGGCCAGGAAGTGTGCCCCGTACATGAGGGCCCCGAGGGCGACGCTCGAGGCGGGCCCGGCTATGGCCATCATGAACTCGGCCTTCGGGCTCTGGGGCTCCTCGCTCATCTCGGCCACCCCTCCGAATATGAATAGCGTTATCCCGGTCATGGGAAGCCCGTAACGGCGCGCTACCAGGGAGTGGCAGAGTTCATGGAATACGATGGAAAGAAACAGCCCGAGGGCTCCTGCTACCCCCATGAACCAGTACGCCCGTTTCGAAAGGCCCTCGAAGTAATGCGGAAAGAGCCCCTCGGCAAGGGTCCAGGTGATGAGCACGGCTATGATGAGCCAGCTCAGGTCTATCTTAACCTCGAAGCCCAGGAGCTTAAAAATAGTAATCCGCCTTCCGAACATACGCGCCCTCCTTTCTGGAAAGGTTATAGCAACGCGAACCACGAGTCAAGCGCGAAGCGTGTTCTTTGAGGGGGAGGAGCAAGTTTTAACCTTGACATCGAGCCTCTCCGAAGTGAAGTTAGGGGTTCAGACAATCCCTCGTAAGCCGCACCCAGGCGGCCGGGGCGAAGGAGAGGGGCATCCTCCTCAAAAGCGTTACCCAGCGTAAAATATTCTGGAAAAACCGAACGCCTAAAAGAAAGCCCCTGGTACCCCCAGGCCGCGACTGCTCTTCGGCCCGGTGTTCCATGCGCATTGTTCCGCCCTGGCGCAATTGTCAAGGGGGCCGCTCTTGTGTTAGATTAACGGATTAATTTCTTGCAGCATCGCGGAGGACAGATGACCATCAAGAATCTCTCTGAAGGCCTCACATTCGACGATGTCCTCCTGGTGCCCGCCCGCTCGGACGTCGTGCCCAGGGAAGTCGACATCTCCACCAACCTTACGAAGCGCATCAAGATAAACATCCCTCTTCTCAGCGCGGCCATGGACACCGTCACGGAGTCCGCCATGGCCATAGCCATGGCCAGGGAGGGCGGCATAGGCATCATCCACAGGGCGATGAGCGCCAAGAGGCAGGCCCTGGAGGTCGAAAAGGTCAAGAAGTCCGAAAGCGGCATGATAATAGACCCCGTCACCATCTCTCCCGACGAGCAGATATCGAAGGCCCTGGAGATGATGAAGAACTTCAGGATATCGGGCGTTCCGGTCACGGTGGAGGGCAAGCTCGTGGGCATCCTCACCAACAGGGACCTGAGGTTCGAGACGAACTTCAGGAAGAAGGTCTCCACGGTCATGACGAAGAAGGGTCTGGTCACCGCCCCTGTGGGCACCGACCTCGAGCAGGCCATAGCCCTTCTCCACGAGCACAAGATAGAAAAGCTCCCCATCGTGGACAAGGAATTCAGGCTGAAGGGGCTCATAACCATCAAGGACATCGAAAAGAAGCGCAAGTATCCGAACGCCTGCAAGGACAAGATGGGAAGGCTCAGGGCCGGGGCCGCCGTAGGCGTGGGGGACGACGCGGTGGCTCGGGCCGAACTCCTGGTGAGCGCCGGCGTGGATGTCCTGGTCATCGATACCGCCCATGGCCACACGAAATCGGTGATGGATACGCTTAGGGTCTTAAAGAGGCAGTTCTCGGTCGATGTAATAGCCGGCAACGTGGCCACCTCGGAGGCCGCCACCGACCTCCTGAAGGCCGGGGCCGACGCCCTCAAGGTGGGGATCGGGCCTGGCTCCATATGCACAACCAGGATAGTAGCCGGGGCCGGGGTGCCTCAGATAACCGCGATAATGGAATGTGCCTCTGTCGCCGGAAAGGCAAGGGTACCCATCATAGCCGACGGCGGCATCAAGTTTTCGGGGGACGTGATAAAGGCCCTCGCCGCAGGCGCGCATTCGGTGATGATCGGCGGTCTTTTCGCCGGCACTGACGAGTCTCCCGGCGAAACCGTTCTCTACCAGGGCAGGAGCTACAAGGTCTACCGTGGTATGGGCTCCCTCGGGGCCATGGAGCAGCAGCAGGGGGCAAGGGACCGGTACAAGCAGACCGACGTGGAGGCGTCCAAGCTCGTGCCGGAAGGCGTCGAGGGAAGGGTTCCCTACAAGGGCCCGATTTCCTCGAGCGTCCACCAGCTCATGGGCGGCCTCCGCTCGGGGATGGGCTACTGCGGGAC
Source organism: Nitrospirota bacterium (assembly GCA_037385265.1). Classification (GTDB taxonomy): domain Bacteria; phylum Nitrospirota; class Thermodesulfovibrionia; order Thermodesulfovibrionales; family JdFR-86; genus JARRNG01. The sequence goes on along the minus strand of JARRNG010000038.1, from coordinate 13,782 downwards.
CAGCGACCTTAAGACCCTAAGGCGAAAGGCCAAGTTCGTCCGCATCTCCGGGGCGAGCCTCAGGGAGTCGCACGTCCACGACGTCATAATCACCCGGGAGGCGCCGAACTACCGCATCGAGTGGTAGGCGCGCTCCGCCGCCCGTCGCGCGGCCCGCGTAAGCCGCGCACCCTTCTGTGATATATTAGTGCTGTCATGGGCGAGGGAGAGTTCCTTGAGACCGCTTTCAGGGCCGCCAGGAATGCCGCAGGCGTAATCCTCGGGAACCTGGGCTCTCTCTCTCGGGACGACATAGACAGCAAGCAGGCCTCGGATTTCGTCACCCGCGTCGACAGGGAATCCGAGAAGACCATCGTCGAGACCATCGGGGCGAGCTTCCCCGACCACACTTTCCTTGCCGAGGAGTCCATCAAGGACGCGGACAATCGATACCGCTGGATTATTGACCCCCTGGACGGCACCACCAACTTCATACACCAGTACCCCATGTTCTCCGTGTCAATAGCCCTCGAGGCCGAGGGAGAGGTCGTGCTGGGGGTAGTGCTCGACCCACTGAGGGACGAACTCTTTCACGCCGAGAAGGGCGGGGGCGCTTTCCTGAACGGCAAGCCTCTCAGCGTCTCCTCCGTCGAGTCCCCGGGGGGCAGCCTCATAGCCACGGGTTTTCCCTTCAGGAACAAGGGCATGACGGGACTCTACCTTGAGGCCTTCAAGCGGGTATTCCTCGCCTCCGGGGACCTCAGGAGGGCGGGCTCCGCGGCCCTGGACCTCTGCCACCTGGCGGCGGGCAGGTGCGAGGGGTTTTTCGAGCTGGGCCTAAGCGCCTGGGACGTGGCCGCCGGAGGGCTCATGATAAAGGAGGCCGGGGGGCTCATAACAGACTTTTCGGGCGGCGACGACTATCTTGCCACTGGCAACGTCGTTGCCGGCAACCCCCCGACCCACGGCCTGCTTCTAAAGATCATAAGAGAGACCTTCAAGGGGGTCATAGACAGGTGAGCCCCGGAAAGGAGCGCACATGAAGATATGCGCCCTGTGCGGAAAGAAAGTCGTGATAGACGAATACTTCAGCCGCAGATCCACCTGTGAGCACTGCGGCGAGGAACTGCACATATGCCTCAACTGCCGGAACTACAGCGAGGCCAGCCGCGAGTGGTGCGTGGAGCCCAGGGCGGAGCTGCCCCGCACCCGCGACAAGGCGAACTTCTGCGACTGGTTCCGCTACCGCGAGGGGGGCAAGTCCGCCGGTTCCTCTGGGGGACCTAGAGACGAGGCCAAGAGGAAATTCGACGACCTCTTCAAGAAATAGCCGTGCGGTTCCCCGCCACCAGGATAATCCTCTTGTCGTTCTTTGCCGTGGGCATGGCGTATGTGGAGGCGATGGTCGTGGTCTATCTGAGGCGCCTGCTTCCGCCCGAGGCGGAGTTGGCCGGGGTATCCCTAGGAGAGCTGACGGCCATCCTTAAGGACCGGGCCGTGTATTTCGAGGAGCAGACCCGCGAGGCCGCCACCATAGTGATGCTCATTGCCGTGGCCGTGCTCTCGGCCAAGCCCTGGCGGGAGAGGGCCGCGGCATTCCTTTGGTGCTTCGCCCTGTGGGATATCTTCTACTACGTCTTCCTCAGGCTGTGGCTCGGCTGGCCCAGGACCATGATGGACATGGACGTGCTTTTCCTGATACCCGGCCCCTGGGTCGCCCCGGTGCTCCTTCCTGTTACTATATCGGCGTGCATGGCGGCCCTCGCCCTGGCCCTCTTCGCAAGGAGGCCGTGAGGATGCCCGCGAACCTCCCCCCTGAATACTACGAGGCCGAGAAGAAGTTCAAGGAGGCCCCGCCGGGCCCGGCCAAGGTGGCGGCCCTGGAGGAGCTCATAGCCACGGTGCCCAAGCATAAGGGCACGGACAAGCTCAGGGCGGACCTCAGGCGGAGGCTTTCCAAGCTCAGGGACGAGGCCCAGAAGAAGAAAAAGGGCGGAAGAGGCGACCTCTTCACCGTGCCCAAGGAGGGCGCGGCGCAGGTTGCCCTGGTGGGGTTTGCCAACTCCGGGAAGTCCTCCGTGCTGTCTGCTCTGACCAACGCAAGGCCCGTCGTGGCGGACTATCCCGTCTCGACGGTGATGCCCCTTCAGGGAATGATGCCCTTCGAGGACATCCAGCTACAGCTTGTGGACCTGCCGCCCGTGGGCAACGAATCCACCGACGGCTGGGTCTCGGGCATATTAAGGGTAGCCGACATACTTCTGCTCGTAATAGACCTCTCCGACGCCCCCGACGTCCAGGCCGAGCTTCTCGTGGGCCAGCTCGAAGCGTGGAACATCCACCTTAAGGAGGGCGCCGAAGGCGGCGTTTCAAAAAGGGCCGTCTTCGCCGCAAACAAGTCCGACCTGCCGGGTGCTAAGGAGGGCTTCCGGTCTCTCAGGGAGAAATATCCGGAGATCCCTGCCGTAAGCGTATCCGCCGCGGCCGGCGAGGGGCTGGAAGAGCTCAGGCGGGCCCTCTTCGACAGGGCCGGGATAGTCCGGGTCTACACCAAGGAGCCGGGCAAGGACCCCGACATGGGCACACCTTTCACCTTGCCCGTGGGCTCCACCGTGATTGACCTCGCCCAGACCGTCCACAAGGACTTCGCCTCGGGACTGAAGTTTGCCTGCATATGGGGCTCCTCCAAATTTCCCGGGCAGCGCGTGCAGCGCGACTACGAGCTCAGGGACGGCGATGTTGTGGAGCTTCACATCTGAGCTGGCAACCGCCGGAGCATCGCCGATTGAGGCTTGACTAAAAGCACTGCTTAGGCTATACATTTTCGTATATGCTCGACTCCCTTTCAAGCCTCCATCCCGTGCTTCAGGCCCTTCTGGCGACTCTTTTCACCTGGGCGATGACGGCGCTTGGCGCCGGTGTCATCTTTCTCCGGAAAGAGCTCAGCCGCAAGATGCTCGACGGCATGCTGGGCTTCGCCGCCGGGGTGATGATAGCGGCAAGCTACTGGTCGCTCCTGGCCCCGGCCATCGAGATGTCCGAGGGCTCCGGGGTGCCCGCGTGGTTTCCGGCCTTCACGGGGTTTCTGCTCGGCGGGGCATTTCTGAGGGTGGTGGACGGCATCCTCCCTCACCTTCACGTGGGATTTCCCATGAGCGAGGCCGAGGGGATCAGCACCACGTGGAAGAGGACCACGCTCCTTGTGCTGGCCATCACGCTCCACAACATTCCCGAGGGCCTTGCCGTGGGGGTGGCTTTTGGCGCGGTAGCCTACGGCCTGCCAGCGGCGACCCTCGGAGGAGCCATAGCCCTCGCAATCGGCATAGGGATTCAGAACTTCCCCGAGGGCACGGCGGTCTCCATGCCCCTCTGGAGGGAGGGCCTCTCGCGCCCCAGGAGCTTCTGGTACGGCCAGCTCTCGGGCTTGGTGGAGCCTGTGGCCGGTGTGCTCGGGGCAGCCTTCGTCCTCCTTGCGAAACCGCTCCTGCCCTACGCCCTCAGCTTCGCCGCCGGGGCGATGATATTCGTGGTGGTGGAAGAAGTGGTGCCCGAGTCCCAGCGCGGGGGGAACGCGGACTTCGCCACCATGGGGACCATGCTCGGCTTTGCTGTCATGATGTTCCTCGACGTGGGGCTGGGATGATTTATTGCTATTATCGACGAGTGGTGTAAAATAGCAGGCTGAGGCTTCAACCTAAAGCGGAGGTTTCTGTGTCTTCATGGCATTCGCGTTCGAGCGACGAGGTCCTAAGAGAGCTTGATAGCTCCGCGCGGGGGCTTTCCGGCCAGGAGGCGGAGAGGCGGCTCGCGGAGTACGGCCCGAACGAGCTCAAGCACGAGGAGCGGCCTTCGGCGCTCTCGCTTTTCCTCGGCCAGTTCAAGAACGTCCTCATCATCATCCTCTTGATAGCCACCGGCCTTTCGCTGGCCGTGGGGGAGACCGTGGACGCCCTCATAATCGCCATAATCGTGGTCTTTTCCGCGGGGCTCGGATTTTTCCAGGAATACCGGGCCGAACAGGCCATAGAGGCCCTGAAGAGGATGCTCCAGGCCACGATAACCGTTGTAAGGGACGGCAGGGAGCGCGAGGTGGAGACGGTGCGCCTGGTGCCGGGCGACATACTTTCGCTTGAGGCCGGCGTGCGGGTGCCCGCCGACGGCAGGCTGATAGAGAGCTCCTCGCTCCGCTGCGACGAGGCTCCCCTGACGGGCGAGTCGGCCCCCGTTTCGAAGAAGACGGAGAAGATTTCTGAGGATGTGCCCGTCCCGGACAGGACGAACATGGTCTACACCGGCAGCATAATCACCTACGGCAGGGGCAGGGCGGTGGTGACCACCACGGGCATGGAGACCGAGTTCGGAAAGATAGCCCGGGAGGTGGCCGCCGTAGAGACCGAAAAGACCCCCCTGGAGCGCAGGACGGAGGAGATAGGCAAGTGGCTCGGCCTCGCGGCTCTTGCCATATGCGCCCTGGTTATCGGGGTCGGCACGGTGAGGGAGGTCTCGGCGGGCACGATTACCATCGAACACGCCATAACGATGGTGATGTTCGGTGTGGCCCTGGCCGTGGCGGCCGTGCCCGAGGCCCTTGCAGCCATAGTCACGGGAGCCCTGGCCATAGGGATGCACGAGATGGCCAAGAGAAACGCCCTCGTCAGAAAGATGCCGGCCGTCGAGACCCTGGGAAGCACCACCGTAATCTGCACGGACAAGACGGGCACCCTTACGAGGGGCGAGATGACCGTGAGGAAGCTATATTCCGGCGGTAAATACGTCGAGGTCACCGGGGCGGGCTACGAGCCGGAGGGCGAGTTCAAGGGCGAACTTTCCACCGACGAGGACCCCCTTAAATCCCTTCTACTCTGCGGTGTTCTCTGTAACGACGCGGACCTCTTCGAGGAGGAGGGCCAGTGGAAAATTAAGGGCGACCCCACCGAGGCGGCCCTGGTGGTGGCCGCCAGGAAGGCCGGGATAGATGGCGGCGGCCTGAGGGAGGAGCGGCCAAGGGTAGACGAAGTCCCCTTCAGTTCCGAGAGGAAGCTCATGTCCACGGTCCATAAGGGGCCCGGAGGGAGGGTGGCATACGTTAAGGGGGCCGCCGAGGTCGTCCTGGCAAGGTGCACCCGGGTCATGAGAGCCGACGGCTCGGTTTCTGAGATGAGGGAGGAGGAGAGGAAGTCCCTGGCTGAGGAGAACACCGGGATGGCCGCCGAGGCCCTGAGGGTGCTTGCGCTTGCCATGAGGGACCTTGGCGACTCCCCGGCGACGGGCGAGGAGATAGAGAAGGGCCTGGTCTTCCTCGGGCTTGCAGGAATGATGGACCCGCCGAGGCCAGAGGCCATCGAGGCGGTGGATACTTGCAAGAAGGTCCACATGAAGCCGCTCACGGGCGAGGAGCTCGATGCCATGAGCGACGAGGAGTTCGAGGCCAGGGTGGACAAGGTGAGCGTCTACGCCAGGGTCTCGCCCGTGGACAAGCTCAAGATAGTGAAGGCGTGGAAGAAGCGCGGGGACGTGGTGGCCATGACCGGCGACGGCGTCAACGACGCCCCGGCCCTCAAGCACGCCGACATAGGCATAGCCATGGGCATCACTGGGACGGATGTGGCTAAGGAGGCCTCCGACATAGTCCTCAGCGACGACAACTTCGCCACCATAGTGCGGGCCATAGAGCGCGGAAGGTGGATATACGACAACATAAAGAAATACCTCACCTTCCTCTTGAGATGCAACATAACCGAGGTCCTCGTCATCGGCGGCGTGGTGCTCTGGATGGGCCCGGAGTTCCTTCCCCTCCTTCCTGCCGCCATCCTCTACGTGAACCTGGCCACCGACGGCCTTCCGGCCCTCGCCCTCGGCGTGGCTCCCCCAGACCCGGATATCATGGAGAGGCCCCCGAGAAGCCCCTCGGAGAGCGTATTTTCTAAGGATGTGCGCACGTTCATGGTGCTGGCCGTGGCGGTGGAGACCCCGGTTTTCCTGTGGGTGTTCTTTCACAGCCAGCCCGACATGGAGCTGGCCAGGACGCGGCTCTTCTTCCTCTTCATAATCGTTGAGCTCTTCATAGCCATAAACTTCCGCTCGATGAAATACAGCATCTTCCAGGCCCCGCCCCACAAATGGCTCCTCGTGGCCCTCTTCTGGGAGATCGCGCTCATCGCCGGACTCATACACCTGCCCGCCGTGAGGGAGGCCTTCGGCGTGACAATGCCGCATTTCCCGGAGCTTGCCCCGATAGTTGCCCTCGGGGTCGTGGTAGTGGCCGTCATGGAGATAACGAAGCTGGTCCTTCGAAGGCGGGCGGAGACTTAATCCTCCAGGTCTTCCGCCGCCGGTTTCACGGCGGTAAGGGACCTTTCGCCCGAGGAGGTCTTCCTGAGGGCGATAACGACGATCCCCGCCGCAAGGAGAATCAGCGTTCCGGTAATCGCCGTAAGGAGCGTGTTGCCCGAGGCGAGATATTTCGATTTTAGGAGGTAGGCCAGCGAGGCCACGGTGGTCACTATCATGAAGGCCGCCGGGACCAGCGTGAAGACGGCGTTCTTTCCCCTTTTAAGCAGCCAAACCGACACCGTTATCAGGGCCAGGGCGGCAAGAAGCTGGTTCGAGGAGCCGAAGACGGGCCAGAGGGCCAGGAAGGCCTGCTTGTAGGCGAAAGCGAACATGAGCGCCACCGAGAGCCCGGCGTTGAAGAGGTACGACCGGAGCAGGGCGGGCGGCTTCCTGAGTAGTATCCTCCAGAGCTCTTCGAAGAGATACCTGTTGAGCCTGACCGCCGTATCGAGCGTGGTCACCAGAAAACCCTCGACGAGGAGTATCCCGAATATCGTCCCCCCGTAGGCGGGTATGGGGGTGTTGTTTCCGAGCAGCCGCCCCATGGCCAGGGAGAAGGCCAGCACCGGGTTCGAGCGGCCCTCCTCCGGGAAGACCAGCCCCAGGTAGTCCGAGAAGTCGAGCGCCGAGGCGAGGGTCAGGAGCACCGCCACTGCCAGGAGGCCCTCGAGGAGCATTCCGCCGAAGCCTATCCTCTTTGCGTGGGACTCGCAGGCGATCTGCTTGGAAGTGGTCCCGCTGGAGATGAGGCAGTGGAAGCCCGATATGGCCCCGCAAGCGATGGTGATGAACATGACGGGCCAGATGGGGCCGAGCTTCTGGGCGCCTATCGCCGCGCTGGCCGCCGGGAATTTCACTTCCATCCCCGAAAGCCCCCCGGCGAAAAGGCCAACGGAGAGGGCGGCTATCCCGCCGTAGAGCACAAAGGAGTTTATGAAGTCCCGGGGCTGAAGCACCACCCACACCGGGAGGCCCGCGGCAACCAAAACGTAGGCGGAGATGATGAGCATCCAGAGCTCGGGCAGGATGGTCACGGGGTGCCTTAGCCCCACGGCGATGGATGCAACCGCTATGGCCAGGGCCGCGGTGCTCAGGGCGAGCAGGCCCGTCTTTCTCTTGTAGAGGAGCCAGCCCACGAGGGGAGCCATGAGGGTCATGACTACCACCGAGGTCGAGGCCACGCCGCCTATCTTAGCCTGCACCACGCCGGTTGCCGGGTCAGCTACCGTTTTAAGCAGCGTCTGGCCCTCCTCGAGACCCAGCGCTCCGAGGGGGGCCAGCGAGGAAAGGGCGGTGGACGTAAGGCCCAGGAAAGCCGCCGTCACGAGGACCACCATGAAAAGGACGAAGGAGATGAAGAGGGCGTACCCGGTCTTGCCGAGGGTGTTATGGGCCACCTCGGCTATGCTTCTGCCCTTCTCCCTCATGCTCACGAAAAGCGAGGTGAAGTCGTGCACGGCGCCGAAGAATATGGCCCCCAGGATTATCCAGAGCCACGAGGGATAAAAGCCATAGATGGCGGCCACTGCGGGGCCCACGATGGGCCCGCCGCCGGCTATGGAGGAGAAGTGGTGGGAAAAGACCACCTGCCACCTGCCCCTGACGTAATCCTTGCCGTCTTCTCTTTCGCGGGCGGGAGTGGCGTTATCCTTGTTCATTTCGAAGACGCCCTCGATGTACCTGCCGTAGAACCTATAGGCGAGCTTGAATGCTATTACCGTAATTACGAAAATCAGAAGAACGTTCACAGGCACTCCCGAAAGCGAGCCTCGTTTTTCAAAATATTATATAATGTTTGACGTCTTATGCGCCATATGACTGCGGCTCGCCCGTCGGGAAAGGACTGGAAAAGCCGAGATGCTCTCTGATACAATTTAAAGCCATATTTGGGCCGGAGGATTTGTTAGTGGATTTTAAGGGTCAGGTCGCGCTTGTAACGGGCGGCGCGAGGGGGATAGGAAAGGCCATAGCCGAGGCCCTGGCCGGAAGGGGCGTTAACGTGGCGGTGGCCGACATAGACGAGGGCGCCGCGCGCTCCACGGCCGGCGAGCTCGAGGCCCGGGGCATAAAGGCCCTGGCCATGAAGATGGACGTCTCAAGCGCCGGCGATGTCGCGGCCGCCGTCTCGGCGGTCAAGGACGAGATGGGCAGGCTCGATATCCTCGTTAACAACGCCGGCATCACCCGCGACGGCCTCATAATGAGAATGAAGGAGGAGGACTGGGACAGCGTCATAAACATCAACCTTAAGAGCGTCTTCCTCTGCACCAAGGAAGCCATAAAGGTCATGGCCAAGCAGCGGTATGGAAGGATAGTCAACATAGCTTCCGTCGTAGCCTTTATGGGCAACCCCGGGCAGGCCAATTACTCGGCCTCCAAGGCCGGCATCGTGGGCCTCACCAAGACCACCGCCAGGGAGTACGCATCGCGGGGCATCACGGTGAACGCGGTGGCGCCGGGTTTCATAATGACCGCCATGACCGACGCCCTTCCGGAAAACGTCAAGGAGGAGATGAAGAGCGCCATACCCCTGGGGACTTTTGGAACGCCCGAGGACGTGGCGGCGAGCGTTGTGTTCCTCGCCTCGCCCGAGGCGGGCTACATCACGGGACAGGTCATCCACGTAAACGGCGGCATGTACATGTAGTCATAGAATACGAATTTTTCGGGAGGTAATCAGGAATGGAAGATAAGGTCAAGGAAATCATAGCAAAGCAGCTCGGAGTGGACATCTCAGAGGTGAAGTCCGACGCGTCTTTCGTGGACGACCTCGGCGCTGACTCCCTCGACACGGTTGAGCTCGTAATGGCCTTCGAGGAGGCCTTCAACGTCCAGATTCCCGACGAGGACGCCGAGAAGATAATCAAGGTCCAGGACGCCATAGACTACATCAAGTCCAAGCAGTAATGGTTAATAAGCGAAGGGTTGCCGTAACCGGCCTGGGAGTGGTATCGCCCCTTGGAATTGGGACCGAGGAGAGCTGGGCGAATCTCAAGGCGGGTAAATCGGGCATCTCGAAGATAACTCATTTCGACGCTTCTCAGTTCGCCTGCCAGATTGCGGGAGAGGTAAGGGGGTTCGACCCCGACCTCTACATACCCGTCAAAGAGGTAAAGAAGATGGACAGGTTCATCCACTTCGCCATGGCGGCCTCGCAGATGGCGGTGGAAAACTCGGGCCTCGAGATAACGGAGGCTAACGCCGAGAGAACCGGCGTCATAGTGGGCTCCGGCATGGGCGGGCTGAGCACCATAGAGAAGACCCTCCGGACATACCTGGAAAAGGGTCCCAGGCGCATCACTCCGTTTTTCATCCCCATGGTGATTATCAACCTTGCCTCCGGGCACATATCCATGCACTTTGGGGCCAAGGGGCCGAACTCGGCGGCCGTCACGGCCTGCGCCACGGGCACCAACTCCATAGGTGACGCCTTCAGGCTCATCCAGATGGGCTATGCCGACGCCATGATAGCCGGGGGCTCAGAGGCGGCCATCTCTCCCCTTGGCATCGGCGGTTTCAGTTCCATGAAGGCCCTTTCCACCCGAAACGACGAGCCCGAGCGGGCCTCCAGGCCCTTCGATGCCGAGCGGGACGGTTTCGTCATGGGAGAGGGTTCGGGTATCGTCGTCCTGGAGGAGATGGAAGGCGCCAGAAAGAGGGGAGCGACCATCTACGCCGAGGTCGTCGGATACGGCATGACGGCAGACGCCTACCACATGACGGCCCCCGCTCCGGAGGGCGAGGGGGCCGCCAGGTGCATGGACGTCACCCTGAGGGACGGCGGCGTGGCGCCCGAGGAGGTGGACTATATAAACGCCCACGGCACTTCCACGAAATACGGCGACGAGCTCGAGACCGCCGCCATAAAGAAGGTCTTCGGAGAGCACGCCTACAAACTCGCCGTGAGCTCCACGAAGTCGATGACTGGCCATTTGCTCGGCGCAGCCGGCGGGGTCGAGGCCATCTTCACTGTGCTGGGCATCTACGAAGGCATTGCCCCGCCCACCATCAACCTGGAAAACCCCGACCCCGAGTGCGACCTCGACTACGTTGCCAACGAGGCGAGGGAGATGCGTATCGGGCACGCGATTTCCAACTCCTTCGGCTTCGGCGGAACCAACGCCTGCCTGCTTTTCAAGAGGTTCGAAGGCTGAGGCTCATGTCCCGGCCGGACCCCCCAGAGCTCCAGAAGCGCATCGGCTACGGCTTCAGGAACGAAGACGCCCTTATCGAGGCGCTGACCCATAAGTCCTTCCACCACGAGCATCCCGAAGAGGAGGCCGTTCACAATGAGAGGCTCGAGTTCATGGGCGACTCCGTGCTCGGCCTCGTGGTTGCCGAATATCTCTTTGGGAGCGGCGCGGAGCTCAACGAGGCAGGGATGTCCAGGATAAAGGCGCACATCGTAAAGGGCAGGGTGCTTGCCGAGGTCGCCCGGGAGATTTCACTGGGTAACTACCTGAGGCTGGGGAAGGGCGAGGAGGAATCCGGCGGGAGGAAGAAGGTCTCCATACTGGCCAACGCCTTGGAGGCGCTCTTCGGCGCGGTCTTTGCCGACGGGGGTTACGAAAGGGCTAAGGACGTGATTCTTGAGCTTCTCCGGGAGAGGGTGGACGCGGCTATCGCCTCTGGGGATTTCGCCGACTTCAAGAGCGATCTCCAGGAGCTCTGCCAGGTGCGCTTCGGCTCCCTGCCCGAATACCGGCTGGTGGAGCAGGAGGGGCAGGACCACCTCAAGGTGTTCACCTTCGAGGTCTTCGTCGAGGGCCGGCCGGTGGGCCGCGGCAGGGGCGCCTCGAAGAAGGAGGCGCAGACCAGGGCCGCCGAGGAGGCCTTGAGAAGGCTCGGCGACGAGACGTAAAATATATTGATGCACGGAAACCGCTTGCATCATTTCGTTATTTCTGATATATGATTTCTATCATGGTGTGCCCGCCGACGGCGGAGTAACCTTTAAGAGCCAAGAGAGGAGGTTTCCGGCTATGGCCTACACGCAGGTAGCCCTGGAGCAGAAGATTCTGGAGATGTACCCCGAGGTACAGCAGCACGGCATATCCATGGGGGTGCACTTTGACGAGGGCAAGAACGCTTGGATCGTAAAGTTCAAGAAGGACCACCACGAGCTTGAGACCTTTCTCGAAAAAAAGGACGCCGATGACTGCATGGAGGGTAAGAAGTGCGTTTACCTGGGCGTCCAGCTCGGAGATTTCATAGATAATTTCGAAAGGCCCCATCCGGCCTAAATATCACAGAAGGAGGAACACATGGCTAAACCCGTAGTTGATTATGACCTCTGCGAAGGGTGCGGCTCCTGCGTCGAGGTCTGCCCCGAGACGTTCGAGATGGGAGACGACGAGAAGGCCCACGTTATCGGTGACTGCAGCAGCTGCGACTGCGAAGAGGCCGCCGGGATCTGCCCGGTCACCTCTTCGCGGATTCCGGCTGCTTGCCGGGCTTCTTCTTCGTCCAGTAAGGCTTAGACAGGTCCTCGAAGGCCGATATGGCGGCTATGCTCCCCTGTCCGGCGGCCACGGCGATCTGCTTTTCGCCTCCGGTTATGTCCCCCGCGGCGTAAACGAAGGGCAGCGAGGTCCTTTGCCTCTGGTCGGCCTTGATGTAGCCGTCGGGGTCCAGCTCGAGACCGAGCTTGGCGGCTATCTCGTTGCTGGGCCTGTATCCGATGGCGATGAATACGCCTTCCACCTCTAGCTCCTTCGACTTGCCGGTCTTTATGTCTTTGAGGCTCACTCGTTGGACGACCTTGTCGCCCTTGATTTCCGTTATCCGGCTGTTCCAGTAGACGGGGATGTTGCGCTGGGAAAGGCCCTGCTGAAGCCTGTCCTCGGCCCTGAAGCTGTCTTTGCGGTGGACGACGCTCACATGGGCGCCCAGGCTGTCGAGGTAAAGGGCGTCCGTAAGGGCGGTATTCCCACCCCCGACCACGATCACGGTCTTGCCGTCCTTGAAGAGGTAGCCGTCGCAGGTGGCGCAGTAGCTTACCCCCCGGCCGGCAAGCTCCCTTTCGCCGGGCACTCCAAGGGTCCTGTTTGCGGCCCCGGTGGCTATGATGATAGCCTTCGACCTGTACTGGCCGGCCTTCGTGCTTACCTCGAACATATCGTCCTCGCGTTTTATGTCTTCTACTGCCACGCCCTGGGCTATCGGGGCGTACTGGGCCGACTGCTGCGCCATGAGGTCCACCAGGGCCTGTCCCTGTATCCTGGGGAACCCCGGGTAGTTTTCCACCACGGGGGTGATGGCGATCTGGCCGCCAACGTTGGACTTCTCGAATATGATGCACCCGAGGCCGCTCCTCGAGGCGTAGATCGCCGCCGTGAGGCCGGCCGGACCGCCTCCGAGGATCGCCACGTCGTATTCCCTGCGCTCCTCGGCCTCCGGGGGAAGCACATATTCCACAGGCTTCCCCTCGACGACGGACTCCATGAAGTATTCCTCGGGCTGGAGGCCCGGCGCTGTGAGCTTGTCGTTTATGAAAGTCTTGGGGACGGACATGGCGCCGAACTTTTCCGCCAGGTCGCGGTTTTCGTATATCTCCACCGCCTCGGCGCTGACAAGATCGCGCCTCTCTATGGCTGCGGCCATGGCATAGGCGAACTGCTGGGGACAGTAGGGGCAGGTGGGGCTGACGAAGACCCTCACGTGGCGTTTCTCCTTCAAGCGGGCAAGCCGCTTCCGCGAGTCCTCGGAGGCGATGGTCTTTCCCGAGGAGGCCATGATTATGGCCATTATAAGGGAGCGGCCCTCCTCGCCCAGGGGAGAGCCGGTGAACCGGATGTCGTATTTCTCGGGGCTTATCATGACGGTGGGCGAGCGCTCCACCCCGTACTTCCTGGAGGCGTCGTCCCCGATCTTGTGGAAGTGGGCACTCAGCCTCGAGTCGACGGCGGCTATCTCCCTAAGCATCTCGGACACTATCTCGTTGAACTGGTCGTTTTCGCCCTTCTTCGTGAACAGGTGGAGGTCGACCGGCCCCTCCAGGTACTGGAAACTCTCCTTGAGAGATTCCTTCATGTCCTCCGTGATTATCTTCTCCATACCGCCATTATAGCGCATTTAATCGCGGGTTCAACAAGGTCGATGCCGCATTCCCTTCTCCAGAGAGGAGCTGGGCGATCACTATAGGGAGTGACTATTCGGAGGCGTCTGCGCTGTTCGAAAAGCCGGGGATTTCGGCTCCCCTCGTCATAGTGGTTGCGCGCGGTGAGTTTGCCGGCGTGTGGGCACTGGGGAAAGCGGATTAAAAAAATTCAAAAATATTTCAAAAAACACTTGAAAATTTTATCGAAAAAGTGCACATTACTACTGGGAGAAGAAACGGGCATTTTGCCCGATAATTTTACCCTTATCAAGGAGGGTGGAATGGCGAAGAAGAAGACCGCTAAGAAGAAGACCGCTAAGAAGAAGGCTGCCAAGAAGAAGACGGCCAAGAAGAAGACGGCTAAGAAGAAG
>JARRNG010000037.1:0-13529 GCA_037385265.1 Nitrospirota bacterium | reverse complement strand
GAGGCCTACGCCTCCACGGGCAAGGAGGGCAAGGCCGGCACCATCATGTACGCCATGGGCTGGACCCAGCACACCGTGGGTACGCAGAACATCAGGGCCATGGCCATAGCGCAGCTTCTCCTGGGCAACATCGGCGTGGCCGGGGGCGGGGTGAACGCCCTCAGGGGAGAGTCCAACGTGCAGGGCTCCACGGACCACTGCCTGCTCTTCCACATCCTGCCGGGGTACCTGAAGACCCCGAGGGCCTCCGACACCTCCCTCCAGGTCTACAACGAACACTACACGCCCACGACCAAGGAGCCCATGAGCGCCAACTGGTGGAGCAACTACCCCAAGTACTCGGTGAGCCTGCTGAAGGCCCACTACGGGGGCGCGGCCACGAAGGACAACGACTTCGGCTACAGCTGGCTCCCCAAGCTCGAGGACGGGCAGAACGCCTCCTGGCTCGTGCTCTTCGACGAGATGTTCAAGGGCAAGTTCAAGGGCTTCTTCGCCTGGGGCCAGAACCCGGCCTGCTCGGGCTCCAACGCCGGCAAGGTGCGCGAGGCCCTGGGCAAGCTGGAGTGGATGGTGAACGTCAACCTCTTCGACAACGAGACCGGCTCGTTCTGGAGGGGCCCGGGGCTCGACCCCGCGGAGGTGAAGACCGAGGTCTTCATGCTCCCGGCCGCCGCCAGCGCCGAAAAGGAGGGCAGCATCACCAACTCCGGCCGGTGGGCGCAGTGGCGCTACAGGGCCACCAACCCGCCAGGCCAGGCCAAGCCCGACGCGGCGATAATCAACGAGCTCTTCTGGCGCGTCAGGAAGCTCTACGAAAAGGAAGGGGGCGCCTACCCCGACCCGGTCACCAAGCTGGCCTGGGACTACGGCGCCAAGGCCCCCAGTGGCAAGGTCATCGAGCTGGACACCCACGCGGTAGCCAAGGAGATAAACGGCTATTTCATGGAGGACGTGGAGATAAAGGGCACAACCTACAAGAAGGGGGACCTCGTGCCCAGCTTCGCCTTCCTCCAGGACAACGGCTCCACCTCCTCGGGCAACTGGCTCTACTGCAACTCCTACACCGAAAAGGGCAACATGATGGCCCGGCGCTCCCACAAGGACCCCATGGGGACGAAGCTCTTCTCCGACTGGTCCTGGTGCTGGCCGGTCAACCGGAGGATAATCTATAACCGCGCCTCCGTGGACCTCGAGGGGAGGCCCCGGGACCAGCAGAACCCCGTGATCTACTGGAACGGCTCCGCCTGGGTGGGCGACGTGCCCGACGGCGGCTGGCCGCCCATGGTCGACAAGGAAAAGACCAAGCTGCCCTTCATCATGAAGACCGACGGCGTGGGCCACATCTTCGCCACCGGCCTGGCCGACGGGCCCTTCCCCGAGCACTACGAGCCGCTGGAGTGCCCGATACAGGAAAACCCCTTCAGCAAGTCCCACAGGATAAACCCCACGGCCAAGCTCTTCTACAGCGTCGAGACCCTGAGCGCCGGAGGCGTGGTGGAGGCCCCCATAGAGGAGGGCGGCCTGGCCATAGACGTCTTCGCCACCTGCGACATCCGCTACCCCTACGTCTGCAGCACCTACCGCGTCACCGAGCACTGGCAGACGGGGGTGCTCACCAGGCACCTGCCCTGGCAGCTCGAGATGCAGCCCCAGATGTTCATAGAGATGAGCAAGGAGCTGGCCAAGGAAAAGAAGCTCAAGAGCGGCGATGTCGTGAAGGTATCCTCGGCCCGCGGCTCGGTGAAGGCCATAGCCGTGGTGACGGGCAGATTCAAGCCCTTCAAGGTGATGAACTCCACGGTGCACCAGGTGGGGCTGCCCTGGTGCTACGGGTGGGAGTACCCGGGCGGGGACGTCGACCAGGGTGGCGGAGGCGACAGCGCCAACCTGCTCACGCCGACCATAGGGGACGCAAACACCATGATCCCGGAGACCAAGGCCTTCATGGTCAACGTGGAAAAGGCATAAAGGGGGTGATGAACAGATGGCCTTAAAGCAGCCAAGCCAGAAAGAGAAGGAAAAGCTCAGCGGAACGGACGTGGTGAAAAGGAAGAAGGGCCTCCTCATCACCCCTGAGCTTTGCACGGCCTGCAGGGCCTGCCAGGTGGCCTGCAAGGAGTGGAACAAGCTCCCGGCTGACGAGACAATCAACCGGGGCACGTACGAAAACCCCCCCGACGTAAACGCCAACCTCTACAACAAGATACGCTTCGTCGAAAACGACAAGGACGTTGGCGTGGAGTGGCTCTTCATCTCCCGCCGGTGCATGCACTGCACCGACGCCGGGTGCGTGGACGTCTGCCCCGCGCCGGGGGCGCTCTACCACACGCCCTTCGGCACGGTGGGGTTCAACAAGGACATCTGCATAGGCTGCAACTTCTGCGTGGCCGGGTGTCCCTTCGACATCCCACGCTACGACGTGGGGGGGAAGGTGGCCAAGTGCCACATGTGCGAAAACAGGGTGGCCAACGGCCTCGAGCCGGCCTGCGCGAAGGTCTGCCCCACCGACGCCATCCGCTTCGGCGACAGGGACGGCCTCATCGCCCGGGCCAAGGACGAGGGCTACTCCAAGGTATACGGGGAAGCCGACCTGGGCGGCCTGGGGGTGGTCTTCGCCTTCCGGAAGGAGCCCGAGCACTACGGCTACAAGTCCTCTCCGTCCCTGCCGGCTTCGGCGGCGGCCTGGAGGGGCATCCTCAAGCCCCTGGCCCTCATCGGCCTGGGCGGCGCCCTGGCGGCGGCGGGAGCCCACTACGTCACCAAGGGCCCGAAGGACGGGGAAGGAGGTGAGGAGTGATGAAAACCGTTGAAAAGTCCACCGCGTGGGAGAGGTTCAACCACCTCGTGCTCCTGGTGAGCTTCTTCGTGCTCATGCTCACGGGGCTGGGGTTCCTGTTCAACTCCCTCCACTGGATGAGCCGGATATTCTTCGGCACCCAGCTTGCCGCGGAGATTCACAAGTGGGGCGGCGTGGTCTTCACCGCCTCGCTCGTCCTTACGATGGGGAGCTACCTCGGCGAGGCCCTGAGCTGGAGCAAGGAGGACAGCGAATGGCTCTCGGGCCTGGGGGGATACCTCTCCAATAAGAAGATGCCCGAGCAGGGCAGGCTAAACGCCGGGCAGAAGCTCTTCTACCTGACGCTCCTCGTCACCGGCCTGGTCATGGCCGTCTCGGGCCTCATCATCTGGCTCAGCTCGACCCAGGGTCCCATGCGCTGGGGGTTCGTGCTTCACAACCTTGCAAACGTGGTGCTGGTGACGATAATACCGCTCCACGTCTACATGGCCACGCTGGCCAACCCCGGCACGGCGAGGATTATGGGCCGGGGCACCGTGCCCCTGGAGTGGGCCAAGAAGAAGCACGCCAAGTGGGTCAAGACCCTGGGCGCGGATTAGAAACGAAGAGCATGGCGGGGGGCCGCGGCGCGGCCCTCCGCCGGGTTTTTTTCATGCTCGATTCGCGGGGGATTATCGGTATCGCGCTCATATGATAGCCTTTGACTGTTTCCGTTTTCAGATAACGCGCTTCGCAGGAGGGGGGTCTTAGATGAAAAAGGCGAAGAAAACGCTTCTCGCGGCCTTGATGTTTCTCGTTTTGCTTCCGGCCTTCGCCCTCGGGGCGGAGGTCAAGCGCTACGACATTCCCCTTGAGGGCTCGCCCTCCATGGGGCCGGCTGACGCGCCGGTGACGATAGTGGAGTTCCTGGACTACCAGTGACCGCACTGCGCGGGGGTCGGTCCGACCATCCACAAGCTCCTCGAGGATTACAAGGGGAAGGTGAGGTTCGTGGTTAAAATGTATCCCTACCGCTACAGGGACTTCTCGCACATGGCGGCCGAGGCGGCCCTGGCGGCCCGGGACCAGGGCAAGTTCTGGGAGATGCACTGGAAGCTCCTCGAAAACTCGCCCAAGCTCGACCGCGCAAGCCTTATAGAGTACGCCCGCGAGCTGGGGCTGAACATGGACAAGTTCGTAAAGGACCTCGACGGGATGAAACACAAGGACCTGATCGAGCGGGACAAGGAGCTGGCCTACAAGCTGGACCTCTACAACACGCCCTCTTTCTTCTTAAACGGGCGCATGGTCCTCGGAAACAGGCCCTACGAATACTTCCAGAAGGTGCTCGAGGAGGAGCTGGATGCCGCGAAGAAGAAGTAAGGCCTTGATGTCCGTTCTGGCGGCCCTCGCCCTCGCTCTGGGGCTGGCCGCGCCGGCCCTCGGCGGGTCGGAAAGGGAGCTCCTTCCCGTGGAGGGGGTGCCCCCCGCCCCGGCCGAAAACCCCACCACGCCGGAGAAGGTGGAGCTCGGCAAGAAGCTCTTCTTCGACCGGAGGCTCTCGGGCGACGGGACAATGAGCTGCGTCGCCTGCCACGACCCCAGGACCGGATTTTCCGACGCCGAAGACATCTCGCAGCACTACCCAACGACGAAGAACTGGCGCAACAGCCCCACGCTGATAAACGTGGGCTTTGCGAAGTTCCTCTTCCACGACGGCAGGGCCTCCTCGCTGGAGGAGCAGGCCCTCTTCCCCATCATGTCCTCCTTCGAGATGAACCAGAACCTCGACTACGTGGAAGAGGAGATACGCGAGGTGCCGGAGTACCTCAAGGAGTTCTCGAACGCCTTCGGCGACGAGGACACCTCCCGCCAGCGGATAGCCATGGCCCTGGCGGCGTTTCAGCGGACCCTGGTCTCCCGCAACTCGCCCCTGGACAGGTACCTAAAGGGCGACGAAGGGGCGCTCTCTCCGGAGATGAGGGCGGGCCTCGAGGTCTTCAGGGGCAAGGGCGGCTGCACCGAGTGCCACCACGGCGTGAACCTATCCGACAACGGCTTCCACGCCCTGGGGGTGCCGGAAAACCCCAAGCTCCTCCACGACCCCCGCATCGCCATCACCATGAGGTTCGTGGGCAAGGTCTCGGGCTTCGAAAACTACCGGTACCTCTCCGAGGACCCGGGCAGGTTCCTCGTCACCAAGGACCCGGAGGACTGGAAGGCCTTCAAGACCCCCACCCTCAGGGACGTCTCCCGCACGGCCCCCTACATGCACAACGGCGTCTTCGCCAGCCTGGAGGAGGTCATCGACTTCTACGACCGGGGCGGGGGGCCCGGCAACAAGGAGCTCGAGCCCCTGGGCCTTTCGGCGGGGGAGAAGAGGGCCCTCGGGGCCTTCCTCGGCGACGCCCTGACGGGCGAAGAGATTATAATAGAGTACCCGGAGGTGCCGTGAGCCTTAACAGCATAGCCCAGGAGAACCCGCACCTGAAGGAGGTCATCGAGCTCTACGGAAAGGTCAGGAGGCTCGAGCAGGTGGAGCTCGCCCACGACTACGGGGGCGTGGCCGACGACCTGAAGTGCTACACCGGGGAGGACATGGAGAGAGTGCTCGAGAGCTTCTCCTCCATCTTCGACGTGGGAGAGGAGGACGTCGAGTCGCTCCGCGGCGCGCTGAGTTCGGGTTCCGTGGACTTCATGGAGCTTCCGCGGCTTTGCGCCGAGGGCAAGGAGCTCTCGGAGGAGTCGAACTCGCTCCTCTACATCGTGAGCAGGCCCTATTTCATGTCGCTTTCGAGGGGCATCGACGCCGACAACATAAGGTGGGAGGAGGGGCGCTGCCCCCTCTGCAACTCCGTGCCCTCGCTCTCGGTCATAGAGAGGAACGCGCCCCGGAAGTACCACTGCTCCTTCTGCCGCACCACGGGCCACTATAGACGGATAGGATGCCCCTACTGCAAGAGCGAATCGGGCGAGGACATCGACCTCCTGGTGACCGAGGAGCTGCCAGGCATGAGGATAGAAGCCTGCGGGAGATGCAAGACCTACATAAAGAGCTTCGAGGCGGAGAAGTTCCCGGCCAACGACATGATGGAGCTCGACATAGTCAGCCTGCCCCTGGACATCGTGGCCCGCCAGAAGGGCTTCGTGCGCAGGAGCCCCAACCCCGTGGGGATGACGAGGTTCGCCTGAGCGATGGCCCGTAGGCCCGGCGTCATAACCGACCCCTTCGAAAGACGGATAGACTACCTCAGGGTCTCCGTCACGGACCGCTGCAACCTCAGCTGCGTCTACTGCTCGCCGGAAAAGAAGAGGCGGTTCATACCGCGGCGGGAGCTCCTAACGCCCGGCGAAATAGCCCGCTTCGCGGGCGTGGCCCTCCGGCACGGGCTCAGGAAGGTGCGCATAACAGGGGGCGAGCCGCTCCTGAGGGGCGACCTCAGGGAGATAATATCCTCCATAAAGGCCCTCGGCGTCCGGGACGTTAGCCTAACGACGAATGGGGTGCTGCTGGAGGAGATGGCCCCGGCGCTCCGGCGCGCCGGCCTGGACCGCGTAAACGTGAGCCTCGACACCCTCAGCCCCTCGCGCTACGCCGAGATAACCGGCGGGGGAGACATCCGCCGCGTCTGGCGGGGCGTGGAGGCCGCCGAGGCCCAGGGGCTATCGCCCGTGAAGATAAACGTGGTCCCCATCCGCGGCATAAACGACGACGAGGTGACGGACTTCGCCGCCCTCACAATGGAGCGGGACATCCACATAAGGTTCATCGAGTACATGCCCGTGGGCCGCTCGAGCATCTGCCTCAAGGGAAAGTGCGTGACCAAGGCCGAGCTCATGGAGAAGGTCTCCCGCCTGGGCAGGCTCCGCAAGCTCCCCTTCCGGGGCGCCGGCCCCTCGCGGAACTACCGTCTCGAGGGGGCCAGGGGCGTCCTGGGCTTCATAAGCCCCGTGAGCGAGCACTTCTGCGACCACTGTAACCGCCTCCGCCTGACCGCGGCCGGAAGGGTAAGGCCCTGCCTCCTTTCGGCGGTGGAGATAGACATCAAGACAGCCCTCAGGCGGGGGGCCAAAGACGAAGAACTGGAGGCGCTTTTCCTCAGGGCCGTGGGGGTAAAGCCCAGGGGGCACCGCCTGGCCGAGGGAGAACCGCTTCCGGACCTGCCCTCCATGTCCGAGATAGGGGGATGACGGGGCCCGGGGTAAAGCGGGTCTACGACGAGCCCGCCAGGAGCGACGGCTTCCGGGTGCTCGTGGACAGGCTCTGGCCCCGTGGCCTCAGTAAAGAGGAAGCCGCGGTGGACCTCTGGCTAAAGGACATCGCCCCGAGCAACGAACTCCGCAAGTGGTACGGCCACGACCCCGAGAAGTGGCCGGAGTTCAAGCGGCGCTACTTCGGGGAGCTAAAGAAGAAGGAAGAACTCCTTGAGCAGATAACCTCCCGGAAGGGAGGGGTCACGCTCCTTTTTGGCTCGAAGGAGGAAAAGCTAAACAACGCCGCCGCCCTCAAGGAATACATCGAGAAGAAGAAGGGCTGAGCGCCCCCTCCCCCTCCCCCTACCACCAGCGCCAGAGAGATATCACGAAGACAATCAGGAAGACCAGCACCAGGTTCATGTAGGCGAAGAAATAGAACACCCGCTCGTGGGTGGGCCTGGCCGCCTTTTCGGAGCGCTCCACGAGCTTGCCCACGAGGGGCATGCCCTTTATCTTTTCCTCCCCGTGGGGGGCCTGCTTTAGGGCGGCGGTGAGGTCCATGCCCGCCAGGTGCTTCTGAACGTGCCTGCCGCCCCGCCAGAGCTTTCCCTTCGAGACGTCGTAGATTTCCCCGCCGTAGGCCACATAGGCCGGCCTCCCCTCGGCGCCGTCGAACTGCGAAAGCTCCTCGGCCGTGAGGTCCTGCTTGCCCTCCTTGAGGGCCAGGGCCTTCTTCCGGCGGAGCTTGGGGCCGATGACGAAGGTGACGATGGCCGCCGTGGTCGCCATGACTAGAAAGAGCCCGACCTTTATGAGAAGGAGGATGCCGAACCGCGTGGTGTAGAGCATCTCGAGCGTGGGCACCCTGGCGATAGTGAGCAGGGTGCCCGTGACGGCCATGATGATTATGGAGGCCCACCCCACCATGAGCTCGCCCCGGGGCAGCCCCCGGGCGGCGTAGGCGGGCTTAAGGAGGATGTGGACGTAGAGTATCGCGCCGAACCAGATTATCGCCGTCATCATGTGGAGGTAGCCCACGATGAGCCTGATTATGTGCTGGGCCGTGGTCAGGGGCTTGTAGAGTCCCTTGATGCGGAGGTCGTCCCTGAAGGCCTCGCCCTCCCGGGTGAGGGGGCCTCCGCCCGAGGGGTCTATGTGGCAGGCAGAGCAGATCTCGCCGGTCTGCCTCGCGTATTCCACCGTGGCGCGGACGGCAGAGGGGGCAAGCAAAACCAGAAGCCCTATGGCGATGAAGATCCTTCTCATCCCGGTCAAGTGAGATTATACACACGGGGCCCCCGGGGGGCAAGGCCCGCGGGGCTTGGTTTTAAGCCGCCGGTTTCTGATAATATTAATGCCTGTACCAACAAAATGCCTCGGCAGAAACCC
Organism: Nitrospirota bacterium; assembly: GCA_037385265.1. GTDB lineage: Bacteria > Nitrospirota > Thermodesulfovibrionia > Thermodesulfovibrionales > JdFR-86 > JARRNG01. The sequence goes on along the minus strand of JARRNG010000037.1, from coordinate 5,167 downwards.
CTGGAGGTGTCTTATGGCAGGAAGATTCTTTATGGCGATAATCATTCTGGCCCTCGCGGCGTCGCTCGCAATCCCCGGCGCGGCCCTCGGGCAGGAGGAGGCGGGGCCCGGCTTCGCGGTGGCAAGGCTCGTTATGGCTGAGGACGTCGTGGACCGGGAGCCCGTGGGCGTCTCCGATACCTTCCCCGCCTCGGCGGACACGGTCTATTGCTTCCTCGATGCCGCCGACGTGGCCCGGGACACCGAGGTGGCCTTCGCCTGGTCCCACGAGGGCGAGGAGGTGGCCCTGGTGACCCTCCTGCTCAAGGCGGGCCCCAGGTGGAGGACTTTCTCGAGCAAGCAGATCGCGGGCAGGACGGGCGCCTGGAGCGTGGCCCTCAGGGACGCCCAAGGCGAGACCATCCAGACCATAGACTTCACCGTGAAGTAGCGGCTGCCGCCGCCGGGGAGGCGGCCTCTTAATCCAAAGCCCCCCGCCTTCGAGGCGTTATCATTGCGGGGCGCGGGCCTCCTTGCCCCGGGGCGCCTCATGCTGTAGAGTCTTTCTATGGGATGGGACGTCACCCGCCGGAATTTCCTCTACACTGCGGCCCTGCTCTCCTCCGTCTTCACGGCCGGCCTGGGAAGCATAGGGGCGCTCCTTAAGAGGCCCTCGGGAGAGCGCGAAGCCGTGGCCCGGGAAAACCCCTTCACGCACGGGGGCAGGAGCCTGGTCTCCGTGGCCGGGGGCGGCGAGGTGAAGCCCATGGTGGCCAGGGCCGTCGCGATGCTCGGGGGCTTCGAGATGATGGGCCTCCGGGGCCTGAAGGTCCTGGTGAAGCCCAACGTGGTCTCGGGCCGCCGCAATCCCACCACCACCAACCCCGAAGTGGTCCGCGCCGTGGTGGAGCTCCTCCTTGAGGCCGGGGCCTCGGAGGTCTGGGTGGGCGACATGTCGGCCCTTACTAGCTCCTCCACCAGGTCGAACATGGAGGAGGTGGGCATAAGGCGGGCCGCCGAGGAGGCCGGGGCGAGGGTCGTCTATTTCGAGGACCACGGGTGGTACACCGTGCCCTGCCCGAAAGGAAGATACCTCAAGGACGTGGCCGTCACGGAATGGCTCTACAGGGTCGACAGGATAGTGAACCTCCCGGTCATAAAGACCCACCGCTCGGCGAGCTACTCCATCTGCCTTAAAAACTTCGTCGGCTGCACCCACATGAAGGAGCGGCCCTACTTCGTAGACCGGAGCCACTGGGAGGAGGTGGTGTCGGAGCTGAACCTCGCCTGCCGGCCCGACCTCAACATCGTGGACGGCACGGTCTCGATGGTGGAGGGCGGCCCCTGGAAGGGCCGGGAGGCCCCCACTAACCTCGTGATGGCAAGCGGCGACCGCGTGGCCGCCGACGTGGTGGGCCTGGGCGTCATAAAGAGCTTCGGCGCCTGGGCTATGGTGCGCTCAAAGGGGGTGTGGGAGCAGCGCCAGATAAGGCGCGCCGTGGAGCTCGGCCTGGGGGCGAAGGGCGCGGAGGACGTGGAGCTCCTTACCGCCTCTCTCAAGGAGGACCCGGAGTTCGAAGGGCTCATGGAGAAGGCCAGGGGCTACCTCTCCTCCGGGCCGGAGGGGTAAGGAGAAGGCCCCGGCCCTCGCCGATAGCGTACTCCCCGCGTCCACTTCCATTTTTGGCATCCCTTTCGCCACCCGCTTTCTCCACTTCCGAAGAAACCGCCCCCGCCTTGACTACGCCGAGCCGTAAGGGTTTAAATAGACGGATGAAAAAACTCCGCGTCCTCGCGGCCCTCGCCCTTATCGTGATGCTCGCGGCCTCCTGCGCCAAGAAGGCGGAGGTCAAGCCCCCCGCGGCGTACGACCCCGAGGAGGCCTTCAGGAAGGCCAACGCCCTCATAGAAAAGAGCCAGTACGACGAGGCCAGGCGGGAGCTCCAGAAGATAGAGAGCAGCGACACCACGATGACCTACGCCCCCCTGGCCCGCCTGAGGATAGCCGACACCTACGTCCTTGAGAAAGAGCCCGACACCGCCGTGAGCGAGTTCAGGAAGTTCCTGGAGCTCTACCCCGCCCACAAGTACGCGCCCTACGCCCAGTACCAGATAGGCATGGTCTACTTCAACCAGATGGAGGACGCCGAGAGGGGCCAGGACGCCGCCAGGAAGGCCCTGGCGGAGTTCGAGAAGCTCAACCGCCTTTATCCGAGGAACCCCTACAGGGAGTCCCTCGCCTACTACATCGAAGCGGCCCGGAGCACCATCGCCGAGCACGTCTACCTCGTGGGAACCTTCTACTTCAAGAAGGGCTCCTACCGGGCGGCCATTAACAGGTATCTCCAGCTCCTGGACGAGTATCCCGACTTCACCGGCAAGGAAGAGGTGCTCTACCGCATCTCCGTCGGCTATGCCAGGGCGGGCGACCCCGAGAGCGCCCGCAAGTACCTCGACAGGCTCCTCAGCGAATACCCGGACAGCGAACTTGCGAAAAAGGCCGAAAAAGAGCTCGCCAAGTCGGAAGCCAAAGCCCAGAAGGGCTGAGGGCTCCCCCCTGAAGCCCCGCGGAAAGCCCCGGGCCCGGGCGTACTATCCCGCCTTCATAGACCTCGGGGGAAGGCCCTGCGTGGTCGTGGGCGGCGGCAGGGTGGCAGAAAGGAAGGTCTCGGCCCTCCTTGAGGCCGGCGCCAGGGTCACGGTGGTGAGCCCCGCCCTGACCAGGGGGCTCTCCCGGAAGGGCTCCGCCGGGGAAATTAGGCACAGGGCGCGGCGCTTCAGGCCCTCGGACCTGGGGGGCGTCTTCCTCGTCATCGCCGCCACGGACTCCGAGGAGGAAAACACGAGGATATCCCAGGCGGCCTCGGAGGCGGGCGTTCCCCTCGTAAACGTGGTGGACATGCCCGAGCACTGCGGCTTCATAGTGCCGGCCACCGTGAAGCGAGGCCCCCTCACCATAGCCGTCTCCACCTCCGGCGCGAGCCCCGCCATGGCGCGGGCGATAAGGGAGGAGCTCGAGGGACACTACGGCCCCGCCTTCGGCAAGTACCTGGCTACTCTCAGGCGGAAGCGCGAGGCGGCTCTCAGGGAGATGGAGGACCCAGAAGAGCGCGAGAGGTTCCTCAAGTCCCTCGTATCGGAAGGCGTCCTCGACGCCCTCCGCCGGGGAAAGCGGCCCGGCGGGCCGGGGAAAAAGAAGAAGTGAAGTTCGGCGTCCTGGCCGGTTACTTCGAGAGGCTCGAGGCCACCACCAAGCGCCTGGAGATGTTCGACATCCTCGCCGAGCTCTTCGCCCGGGCCCGGGCGGTGGACATAGACAAGATAGTCTACCTCACCCAGGGGCAGCTCACCCCCCCGTTTCTGGACGTGGAGACGGGGATATCCGATAAGCTCCTTGTGAGGGCCATCTCTGAGGCCTCCGACAGGCCCACCCGCGAGGTGGAGGGCGTCTACCGCGAGACGGGCGACCTGGGGGAGACGGCGGCCAGGCTCCTCCGGGGCTCCGGGGAGCTCAAGGTGGGGCAGGTCTACGACGAGCTCATGGCCATAGCCCGCACGGGGGGCCGGGGGAGCGTGGAGGCCAAGATGAACCTCCTATCGAGCCTGCTTCGCGGGGTCTCGCCCTTCGAGGCCAAGTATGTCGCCCGCTTCATCGTGGGCCGCCTGAGGCTGGGCATCGGCGACCCCACGGTGCTCGAGGCCCTGGCCCTTTCGGAGGGCGACCGGGAGCTGAGGAAAGTCCTCGAGCGGGCCTACAACCTCTGCTCCGACCTCGGCCTCGTGGCCAGGACGCTCAAGAGCGAGGGCCTGGGGGCCGTGGAGCGGTTCAGGATACGCGTGGGGTACCCCGTGAGGATGGCCCTCTGCGAGAGGCTGCCATCGGCCGAGGAAGTCATTAAGAAGATGGGGAAGGTGGCCGTGGAGGCCAAGTACGACGGCTTCCGCTGCCAGGTCCACAAGGACGGAAAGAGGGTGGAGATATTCTCGCGAAACCTCGAGCGCACCACGCCCATGTTCCCCGAGATAAGCAAGGCCGCCTCCTCCCTGGGGGCGAAGACCGCCATCTTCGAGGGCGAGGCCCTGGCCTTCAACGAGGCCACGGGCGAGCTCTTCCCCTTCCAGGTGACCATGCAGCGAAAGCGCAAGCACGGCGTGATGGAGATGGCCAAGGAGTACCCGCTTAGGTTCTTCGCCTTCGACCTCCTTCTGCTGGAGGGCGAGGACCTGACGGAAAAGCCCTACATCGAAAGGAGGCGGAGGCTCGAAAAGCTCGTGGCGAGCGCCGGAGGGGGCGTGATAGAGCCGGCCCGGATGTTCGTCACCGACGACCCCGGCGAGATACACCGCCACTTCGAGGAGTTCGTGGAGACGGGCCTCGAGGGCGTGGTGGCAAAGAGGCTCGACGGCGTCTACGCGGCGGGCTCGCGGAACTTCAACTGGATAAAGCTCAAGCGGGTATACAGGGGCGAGCTCTCGGACACGGTGGACCTCTGCGTGGTGGGGTACTTCAGGGGCCGGGGGGCGCGGGCGCGCTTCGGCCTGGGGGGAGTGCTCGGCGCGGTATACGACCCCGAGAGCGACACCTTCAAGACGGTCTCCAAGGTGGGCTCGGGCTTCACGGAGGAGGAGTTCGCAAGGCTCAAGGAGATCCTCGACAAGATAGCCATCGACAGGAAGCACCCCCGGGTGGACTCCGTCATCGAGGCCGACGTCTGGGTGGAGCCCAGGTACGTCCTGACGGTCTACGCCGACGAGATAACCCGCTCGCCCCTCCACACTGCCGGAAGGGACGAAAGCGGCGTAGGCTACGCCCTACGGTTTCCCCGGGCCGTGGAGTTCCTCCGCACGGACAAGGCCGCCGAGGACGCAAACACCGTGGCCGAGATAATCGAGATGGAAAGGCAGCAGAAGCAGGTCAAAGTGAGGTAGGCCACCCCCTACAACATCGGCGGCCCGGTCGTGGCAAGGCCCGCATTTTCCCCACATTACTCCCGAAAAATTCCCGAGGCGGCTTGACTACTACTTAAATGAGAGATATAATCCACATTACTTATCTCGAGTTGTAACTGTAGGCTTCCCCCGCCGCGGCGGTGGTCTCGAAATTTATTGAGGGAGCGGCAATGAGCCTGTCGCCGTTTAAAATCATATACGCAAGCGTTGTCGTCGGGGTCCTCTGGATAGTGCTCTC
>JARRNG010000036.1:0-15189 GCA_037385265.1 Nitrospirota bacterium | reverse complement strand
ACCAAGGACATCCTCTACGTGAGGATCGACCGGAGGAAGAAGCTCCCGGCCACCATAGTGCTCAAGGCCCTGGGCAACTCGAACGAGGATCTCCTGAAAACCTTCTACCCCGTGGAAACCATAAAGAGGACCAAGCAGGGCTTCACCAGGCCGGTGAGCGACATACTGACAGGCATCCGCACCCGGGAGCCCATCTTCGAAAAGGGTGACAAGGAGCCCCTGGTCAAGGAAGGCAGCAAGATAACCAGGGCAGCGCTCAAGAAGATGGCGGCGGCGAAAATCGCCGAGATCCCTCTGCCGCGGAAGGACATAGTGGGCAGAATAACGCTCATGGACATCATCGACCCGGAGACGGGCGAGGTGGTGGTGGAGTCCAACGAGATCGTGACCGAGGAGGCCCTGGAGACCATCGAGGGGCTCAAGATCGACTCCATGGACCTCCTGTTCATAGACAACGTCCATTACCTCCCGTCCCTCCGGGACACCCTCCTGACCGACAAGGTCACCAACCAGGACGAGGCCCTCGTGGAGATCTACAAGAAGCTCAGGCCCGGCGAGCCCCCAACGATAAACGCCGCCAAGGAGCTCTTCGACGGCCTGTTCTTCGACCCCAAGCGCTACGACCTCTCGCCCGTGGGCAGGCTGAAGATAAACAAGCGCCTGGGCATCGACGTGGCCCTGGAGACGAAGGTGCTCACGGACAAGGACATAATCGAAATAGTGCGCTACCTACTCTCGCTCAGGACCGGCAGGGGAGACGTGGACGACATCGACCACCTCGGAAACCGCCGCATCAGGGCCGTGGGCGAGCTTCTGGAGAACCAGTTCAGGATCGGGCTGGTCAGGATGGAGAGGGCCATAAAGGAAAAGATGACCCTCACGGAGCTGGAGGAGGCCATGCCCCACGACCTCGTTAACGCAAAGCCCGTGATGGCCAGCGTGAAGGAGTTCTTCGGCTCGAGCCAGCTCAGCCAGTTCATGGACCAGACGAACCCCCTTTCCGAGATAACCCACAAGAGGAGGCTCTCGGCCCTCGGGCCCGGCGGCCTCACCAGGGAGAGGGCGGGCTTCGAGGTCCGGGACGTCCACCCCACGCACTACGGCAGGATATGCCCCGTGGAGACCCCCGAGGGCCCCAACATCGGCCTTATCACCTCCCTGGCCTCCTACGCCAGGGTCAACGAGTACGGCTTCATCGAGGCCCCCTACCGCAAGGTGGAAAACGGCAAGGTCTCCGAAGAGATATACTGGCTCTCCGCCATAGAGGGGGAGAAGGCCGTCATAGCCGAGTCCCTGACACCGGTGGACAAGAAGGGCAACATCGTGGGCGACAGCCGGCGAGGATCGGCGGCGACTTCAAGATAGTGCCCCCCGAGGAGGTCCAGTACATGGACGTCTCGCCCAAGCAGGTAGTGGGCGTGTCGGCCTCGCTCATACCCTTCCTCGAAAACGACGACGCCAACAGGGCCCTCATGGGCTCCAACATGCAGAGGCAGGCCGTGCCGCTCCTTCAGTCCGAGTCCCCCGTGGTGGGCACCGGGATGGAGTTCTCCGTGGCCAGGGACTCGGGCTCCATAGTGACGGTCCGCAGGCCCGGAGTGGTCGAGGCCGTGGACTCCACGAGGATCGTGGTGAGCACCAGGGACGGCAGCGTCGACATCTACAACCTCATCAAGTTCCAGCGCTCCAACCAGGCGACCATCATAAACCAGAAGCCCGTCGTGAGCGCCGGCGACAAAGTCAAGAAGGGAGACGTCCTCGCCGACGGCTCCTCCACCGACCAGGGCGAGCTGGCCCTGGGGAAGAACGTCCTTGTGGCCTACATGCCCTGGGGCGGCTTCAACTTCGAGGACGCCATACTCTTGAGCGAGCGCCTGGTGAAGGACGACGTCTACACGTCCATTCACATCGAGGAGTTCACCATCGAGGCCCGGGAGACCAAGCTCGGCCCTGAGGAGATCACCCGTGACATCCCCAATGTGGGCGAGGAGGCCCTCAAGGACCTCGACGAAAGCGGCGTAATACGCACAGGCGCCGAGGTAAAGCCCGGCGACATCCTGGTGGGCAAGGTCACCCCCAAGGGCGAGACGCAGCTCACGCCGGAGGAGAAGCTCCTCAGGGCGATCTTCGGCGAGAAGGCCGAGGAGGTCAAGGAGTCCTGCCTCTACGTGCCCCCGGGCATCGAGGGCACGGTTATAGACGCCCGCATCCTCACGAGGAAGGGCATCCAGAAGGACGTAAGGGCCAAGGCCGTGGACGAGGACGACACCCTGAGGCTCCAGCGCGACCTGGAGGAGGAGATAAGGATAGCCAGGGAGGAGAGCTTCAGGAATATAAGGTCCCTCATCGAGGGCAAGCCCCTGGCGGAGGACTTCTCCGAGACCAGGACCAAGCGCGTCGTGGCCAAGAAGGGCAAGAAGCTCACGGCGGAGGATATGGAGTCCGTCAAGGACGAGCAGATCCTCAGGGTGAGGCTCCAGGACGAGGCCACCCAGGCTAAGGTGGCCGAGATAGGCGGCGACCTCAAGCAGAGGATCAAGGCCCTGGAGAAGAGGTACGACGAAAGGATAGAAGCCATAAAGAAGGGCGACGACCTCCCGCCGGGGGTCAACAAGATCATAAAGGTCTACATCGCCATGAAGCGCAAGATAGAGCCCGGCGACAAGATGGCCGGAAGGCACGGCAACAAGGGCGTCGTCTCGATGGTGCTGCCCTTGGAGGACATGCCCTACCTCCCCGACGGAACGCCGGTGGACATAGTGTTGAACCCCCTGGGGGTCCCCTCGAGGATGAACGTGGGGCAGATACTGGAGTGCCACCTGGGGTGGGCCGCCAAGAGCCTGGGGATCTACGTCGCCACCCCGGTCTTCGAGGGCCCCAAGGAGGAAGAGATAAGGAACCACCTGAAGGAATGCGACCTGCCGGTGAAGGGGCAGACGCAGCTCCTGGACGGCAGGACCGGAGAGCCCTTCCAGAGGCCGGTGACCGTGGGCTACACCTACATGCTCAAGCTCCACCACCTGGTGGCGGACAAGATACACGCCCGGTCGATAGGCCCCTACTCGCTGGTCACCCAGCAGCCCCTGTGAGGCAAGGCCCAGTTCGGCGGCCAGAGGCTCGGCGAGATGGAGGTCTGGGCGCTGGAGGCCTACGGCGCGGCGCACACGCTGCAGGAATTCCGGACCGTAAAGAGCGACGACATATCCGGAAGGGCCAAGGCGTACGAGGCGATAGTAAAGGGAGAGCCCACCTTCGAGCCGGGCATCCCCGAGTCCTTCCACGTGCTTATCAAGGAGCTCCAGAGCCTCGCCCTGGACGTTGAGCTCCTGGAGAAAAAGAGTTAAGGGGGAACACACCTTTGAAAGACGAAATATACACCATTTTCCAAAGGCCGCGGAGCCAGTCGGAGTTCGACGCCATAAGGATAAAGCTGGCCTCGCCCGAAAAGATCAGGGAGTGGTCCTTCGGGGAGGTCAAGAAGCCCGAGACCATCAACTACCGCACGTTCAAGCCCGAGCGTGACGGGCTTTTCTGCGCCAAGATATTCGGGCCCGTGAAGGACTGGGAGTGCATCTGCGGCAAGTACAAGCGCATGAAGCACAGGGGCGTCGTCTGCGACAAGTGCGGCGTCGAGGTCATCCAGTCGAAGGTGAGGCGCCAGAGGCTCGGGCACATAGAGCTGGCCACCCCGGTGGCCCACATCTGGTTTCTCAAGGGCGTACCCTCGCGCATAGGGACGCTCCTGGACATGACCATGAGGCAGCTCGAGCGGGTCCTCTACTTCGAGAACTACGTGGTGATAGACCCGGGCGAAACCCCCCTTAAGGCCAAGGAGATCCTGACCGACGAGGACTACAAGAACGCGGTGTCGGAGCACGGCACCCGCTTCAAGGCGGGCATCGGGGCCGAGGCCATCAGGGAGCTCCTGAAGGCGGTGGACCTCGAGGAGGTGAGCGCCTCCCTGAAGGCCCACATAAACGAAGTCCAGTCCATCGGCGTCAAGAAGAAGCTCACCAAGCGACTCAAGGTGGTCGAGGCCTTCAGGAATTCCGGCAACAGGCCCGAGTGGATGATAATGGACGTCATCCCCGTGCTGCCGCCCGACCTGAGGCCCCTGGTCCCCCTGGAAGGCGGAAGGTTCGCCACCAGCGACCTCAACGACCTCTACAGGCGCGTCATTAACAGGAACAACAGGCTCAAGCGCCTCATGGACCTCAAGGCCCCGAGCGTCATCATAAAGAACGAAAAGCGCATGCTCCAGGAGGCGGTGGACGCCCTCTTCGACAACGGCCGCCGAAGCCGCGTGCTCAAGGCCGCCACCAAGAGGCCGCTGAAGAGCCTCAGCGACATGATAAAGGGCAAGCAGGGGCGCTTCAGGCAGAACCTCCTGGGCAAGAGGGTGGACTACTCGGGCCGCTCGGTGGTTGTCGTGGGTCCGGAGCTCAAGCTCCACCAGTGCGGCCTCCCCAAGAAGATGGCCCTGGAGCTCTTCAAGCCCTTCATCTTCAACAAGCTCGAGGAGAAGGGGCTGGCCACGACCATAAAGCAGGCCAAGAAGATGGTAGAGATAGAGATGCCCGAGGTCTGGGACCTCCTGGACGAGGTCATCGCCGAGCACCCGGTGCTCCTGAACCGCGCCCCGACCCTCCACAGGCTGGGCATCCAGGCCTTCGACCCCGTGCTGGTGGAAGGCAAGGCCATAAAGCTCCACCCCCTCGTGTGCACCGCCTTCAACGCCGACTTCGACGGCGACCAGATGGCCGTGCACGTGCCCCTTTCGGTGGAGGCGCAGATCGAGGCCAGGGTGCTCATGATGAGCGTCAACAACCTCCTCTCCCCGGCCAACGGGAGGCCCATAGTCTCGCCCACTCAGGACATGGTCCTGGGCATCTACTTCCTCACCAAGGAGAAGGAGGGCGGAAAGGGAGAGGGCAAGACCTTCGGCGACGCGGCCGAGGTCAGGCGGGCCTTCGACGCCGGCGTCATAGAAGAGCACGCCAAGATCAAGCTCAGGCTCAACGGCGAGCTCGCCGAGACCACCTGCGGCAGGGTCCTCTTCAGCGAGATACTGCCCGAGGAGGTGCCCTTCGAGCTGGCCAACAAGGACATGACCAAGAAGCACCTGGCCAAGGTCATCGACCACTGCTTCAAGCACGCCGGCAGGCGCAAGACCGTGGTCTTCCTGGACAGCCTGGAGAAGCTGGGCTTCGAGTACGCCACGAAGTCGGGCATATCCATATGCATGTCCGACATGCACATCCCCACGAAGAAGACCGACCTCATAGCGGCGGCCGAGCAGCAGGTGCTGGAGATACAGAGGCAGTACTCCGAGGGCCTCATCACCCACGGCGAGCGCTACAACAAGGTCATAGACATATGGGCGAACGTCACCGAGAAGGTGGCCGACGAGATGATGAAGGAGCTGGGCGCCGAGGAGGAGAAGGAGGAGAAGCTCTCGGTGGCCGAGATGCTCAGGAACCGCTCCTTCAACTCCATCTTCATGATGGCGGACTCCGGGGCCAGGGGCTCCACCGCCCAGATCCGGCAGCTGGCCGGCATGAGGGGACTCATGGCGAAGCCCTCGGGCGAGATCATCGAGACCCCCATCACCGCCAACTTCAGGGAGGGCCTCTCGCCGCTCCAGTACTTCATCTCCACCCACGGCGCGCGTAAGGGTCTCGCCGACACGGCCCTCAAGACGGCCAACTCCGGCTACCTGACCCGCAGGCTCGTGGACGTGGCCCAGGACGTGATAGTCACGGCCGAGGACTGCGGGGTGCGCGACGGCATCACCATCACGGCCCTCGTCGAGGGCGGCGAGATAATCCAGACCCTCGAGGAGCGCGTGACGGGCAGGTACGCCGTCGAGGACATCAAGGACCCTATAACCGACGAGGTCATAGTCAAAAGGAACGAGGAGATAACCGAGGAGCTGGCCAAAAAGGTAATAGACGCAGGCGTGGACAGAGCCAAGATAAGGTCCGTCCTGACCTGCCAGATACCCCACGGCGTATGCGGCAAGTGCTACGGCCGCGACCTCGGCAGGGGGGAGGCCATCGAGATCGGAGAGTCCGTTGGGATTATAGCGGCCCAGTCCATCGGCGAGCCGGGCACCCAGCTCACGATGAGGACCTTCCACATCGGCGGCACGGCCTCGAAGGTCGTGGAGCAGACGGTGCTGGAGGCCAAGAACGCGGGGAACGCCAAGTTCATCAACCTCTCCACTGTCCGCAACCGCGAGGGCCTCGAGGTCGTCATGAACCGAAACGGCAGCATCGCCATCGCCGACGCCAAGGGCAGGGAGAAGGAGAAGTACTCCGTGGTCTACGGCGCCAAGCTCCTGGTCAAGGACGGCCAGAAGGTCGATGTGGGCCAGAGGCTCGTCGAATGGGACCCCTACTCCAGCCCCATCCTCACGGAGGTTGGCGGAAAGATCGCCCTGGGCGACATCGTGGAGGGCGCAACCGTCAAGGAGGAGGTGGACGAGACCACGGGCCTGGCGCACAAGGTCATCATCGACTACCCCGCCAACATGAGGCCGAGGATCTCCATCAAGGACGAAAAGGGCAAGGCCACTCAGAAGCTCCCGAGCACGGGCAACCTGGCCCGCTATCTCCTGCCCTCGGGGGCGCACGTCCTGGTGGACAGGGGCGACATCGTCGAGCCCGGGGACGTCCTGGCCAAGATACCCCGGGAGACCACCAAGACCAAGGACATCACGGGCGGCCTGCCCAGGGTCGCGGAGCTCTTCGAGGCCAGGCGCCCGAAGGAACAGGCCGTGGTGGCCGAAATAGACGGCATGGTGGAGTTCAAGGGAGCCCACAAGGGAATGCGCGTCGTCGTCATCAAGGGCGGCACGGAGACCAGGGAGTACCTCATCCCCAAGGGCAAGCACGTGAGCGTGCACGAGGGCGACTGGGTCAAGGCCGGCGAGCCCCTTATGGACGGCTCCGTCAACCCACACAGCATACTCGACATACTGGGCCCCAACGAGCTCCAGCGCTACCTGGTGGACGAGGTCCAGAAGGTCTACAGGCTCCAGGGAGTCACCATAAACGACAAGCACATCGAGATAATCGTCCGCCAGATGATGAAGAAGGTGAGGATCGAGGACCCCGGCGACACCGACCTCCTCATAGGGGACCAGGTGGACAGGCTGCACTTCCAGCAGACGAACGAAGAGGCGAAGAAAGAGGGCGGAAAGCCCGCCCAGGGAAGGCCGCTCCTTCTGGGCATAACCAAGGCCTCTCTCATGACCGACAGCTTCGTCTCGGCCGCCTCCTTCCAGGAGACCACCAGGGTCCTGACAGAGGCCGCCATAAACGGCCAGGTGGACGAGCTCAGGGGTCTCAAGGAGAACGTCATCATGGGCAAGATAACCCCCGCGGGTACGGGGATGTCGAAGTACCGCAACACCTTCGTCACCCGCGAGTTCTTCCCCATGTACCCGGAGCCCGGGGCCATGGAGGCGGAGGAGGCAGTAGAGGCCCAGGAGGGCGCCGGGGAGTCCGCCGAGAGCGGCGACTGACGCGGGCGGCATAGCAAGTTTCTGCCTGAGCCGCCGCGCACGGGAGGAATGTGAAGTTCATCGCCGACGCAATGCTCGGGCGGCTTGCGAGGTGGCTGAGGCTCATGGGGTTCGACACCCTCTACGTCGCCGGCATCAGCGACCCCGAGCTGATAAGGCTCGCCAAAGAGCAGGACAGGACCATTTTGACCAGGGACACGGGGATCCTCAAACGCGGAGTCGGCGGGTGCGTCTTCATAGAGTCCGACGACCCCCTCGAACAGCTCGCCCAGGTGCTCTCGGAACTGAGGCCGGGGCCGCCGGGCGAGATGCGGTGCGCCAACTGTAACGGCGAGCTCGAGGCCGTCCCGGACAAGAAGGAGGTCGCCGACTCGGTCCCTGAGCACGTCTACCTGAGCCACAACCGCTTCCTCCGCTGCCGCAGCTGCGGGGGCGTCTACTGGAAGGGCTCTCAATACCAGAGGTTCCGGGCAAAGCTCGACGAGATAACCGGAGCGGCGGAGAGGCGCGAGGGCCGATGAGCCTCAGGAAGCGCCTCGCCTTCGCCCTGGGCCTGATAGTGCTCGTCATTGCCTCCGGCACTTTCGGGTATGTTATATTGGAAGGGTGGAGCGTCTTCGACGCGCTCTACATGACGGTGATAACCATCACCACCGTGGGCTTCAAGGAGGTCCACGAGCTGTCGCCGCAGGGCAAGGTATTCACGGTGGTGCTGGTATTTACCAGCGTGGGAGCCGTTTTTTACGCCCTGAACTTCGCCGCGAGAATAATCATCGAGGGCGAGTTCAAGGACGTCTTCGGGAGGAAGAAGCTGCAAAACGCCATTAAGAAGCTCAGGGGACACTACATCGTCTGCGGCTACGGCAGGATGGGCAGGATAGTCTGCGACGAGCTGAAGCGCCGGGGGAGGCCCTTCGTGGTTATAGAGAAGAGCCCCGTCTCAGAGCCCCCCGCGGACCTCCTCCTCCTGGCGGGCGACGCGACCCAGGACGAGGTGCTCAAGGAGGCCGGCATCGAGAACGCGGCTGGCCTCATCACCGTGCTCCCCACGGACGCCGAGAACCTCTACGTGGTCCTGAGCGCCCGGGGGCTCGCCCCGACGCTTAACATAGTGGCCCGGGCCGTCGGGGAGGGCTCGGAGCAGAAGCTCCTCAGGGCCGGCGCCAACAAGGCGGTCTCGCCCTACCACATAGGGGGCCTCAGGATAGCCCACATGCTAATAGCACCCACCATGGTGGACTTCATAGAGTTCACGACCCACGGCGAGAACATAGACATCTGGATGGAGGAGATCCCCGTGGCTGAAGACGCCAAGATAGCGGGCCAGAGCCTGGATCAGTGCGGCATAGGCAGGGAGCTCGGGATAATCATAGTGGCCATAAAGAGCCGCAAGGGGCAGCTCCAGATAAACCCCGCCTCACGGTCCGTCATTGGCCCGGGCGACACCCTCGTGGCCATCGGCGAGGCTTCGAAGCTAAAGACCCTGAAGGCGATGGCGGGGAAGAGGGAGGCATAGGGCATCCTTGAAGGGAAACATCCTTCTCATAGCGGCAGCGACTTTCATCGTCTCCCTCATAGTCACCCTCAACCTCTTCTTCGCCCAGAACTACCAGGCCGAGATGGCGCAGCAGCTGAGCAGGCAGCAGCTCCTCCTGGCCGGCAGCGTCTCGGGCGACATAAAGCGGAACATCGACCACCTGCGGGAGATGACGATATCGCTTTCTAACCTCCTGGCCGACACCTCGCTGGAGCAAGCGGACCTGGAGCACATCATACAGGACGCCTTCAGCGAGATGATGAACGCCCCGGAGCTTTCCTTCAAGGTCTACGACTCCTCGGGCAGGCTGAAGTTCGTCTCGCGGCCGGGGGCGAGGACCGACCGGGACCAGGACCTCCTGGAGAAGTCCTACGGCCTGGCCGGAAGAAACGCCCTCCTCGTCGACAACCCCTACGAGCACGGCTCAAGCATCATCGCCCCCATCGTAAGTGACGGGAAGAGGGAAGGCTCGGTGATACTGGATATACCTATAAGCGCCATTACCTCGCGCTTCCTCATGCCCCTGAGGCCCATGGGGGCCTCCGACATCTGGATGATGGACAGCACCGGCACCCTCCTCTACCACCCCACCATGCCCGAGATGGTGGGCAAGAACCTCTACCGCGCCGACGAGACGTGCTTCGAGTGCCACAAGTCCTTCGAGGTGGAAAAGAAGATACTGGACTCGGAGGAGACCTCCGTGCAGAGCTACATCGCCCCCTTCGGCGAGGACAAGATAATCGCCTCGTCGAAGATAGAGCTTTCGCCCGATAAGTTCTGGATAGCCTGCGTCTCAATCCCCTATTCCGAGGTCACGGCGAGCATCCGCAAGAGCATGAGGCTCCACTCCATATTGATACTGGCCATCTTCACCGCCACCGGCGCGGGGGCCTTCACCATGGTGATGATAAACCGCAAGAGGCTGAAGGCGGAGGAGAGGGCCCGCCACGAGGCCGAGCTCGAGCGCTACGCCGAGGAGCTCGAGAGCGCCGTGGAGAAGCGCACCCTGGAGCTCATTAGCGAAAAGGAGAAGCTCGACGCCATAGTGAGCGCCATGGAGGTGGGCCTCTTCCTGGCCGACCGCCACAAGAAGATAACCTGGGTGAACAAGACCCTGGAGGACTGGCTAGGCGGGAGGGAGGCCGTGGAGGGCCTCACCCTCGACGACATTTACGGCGGCACCGAGATACAGAGCTCCATAGCCCACGACAGGATGATACAGGAGCTCGTCCACCACAGGCTGGGGAGCAAGGAGGGGTACTTCCAGATAACGACCACGCCCCTGGCGGACCCGGAGGGCAACATGCAGATCCTGGGCCTCATAAACGACGTCACCGAGATAAAGAAGTTCGAGGAGCAGATGGCCCATTCCGAGAAGCTGGCTTCCCTGGGGAGGCTCACGGCGGGCATCGCCCACGAGATAGGCAACCCCCTCACTTCGGTCTCGTCCTTTCTCCAGATACTGAGGGAGATGGAGACCGAGGACTTCAAGAAGGAGAGCCTCGACACCATCATGTTCCACATCAACAGGATAGCCGACATCGTGAGGCACCTCTCGGGGCTCTCGAAGCTCCCGCCCACGGAGTTCAAGGAGGTGCAGGTCAACGACGTCGTCGAGTCCTCCCTGGGCCTCCTCCAGTTCGACAAGAGGGCCAAGGCGGTGGAGATACGCAAGGAGCTCGCCCCGATATCCAAGGTGGTGGCCGACGCCAACCAGCTCTCGCAGGTCTTCGTGAACCTCATACTGAACGCCGTGGACGCCATGCCCGAGGGCGGGACCCTCACCATAAGGAGCGCCGAGGACGACGGGGACGTGCGCGTGGAGTTCGAGGACTCGGGCGCCGGCATACCTGAGGAAAACCTCAAGCGGGTCTTCGACCCCTTCTACACCACCAAGGACAAGGGCACGGGGTTGGGCCTCTCGGTGAGCTATGGTATCATTAAGAGGTTCGGGGGCGAGATAAGCGTCCAGAACGTCCCGCCCAAGGGGGCGAGGTTCACCGTCACCATACCTAAGAAGCCATGAGCAATGTAAAGAGCAGGATACTCGTTGTAGACGACGAGAAGGACATCTGCAAGGCCCTCCAGTTCCTCCTCCTGGGCGAGGGCTACGAGGTGAAGACCGCCCATAGCGGCGAGGCGGCCCTGGAGATACTGAAGAAGGAAAGATTCGATGTGGTTCTTACGGACCTCAAGATGGAGAAGGTAGACGGCATGGCCGTGCTGGAGGAGGCCAAGCGGCTGAGCCCCGACACCGCCGTCATCATCATGACGGCCTACGCCTCCGTGGAATCCGCCGTGGAGGCCATGAAGAAAGGGGCCGCCGACTACATAGTGAAGCCCTTCATAAACGAGGAGATCCGCCTCACCCTCCGCCGCACCCTCGAGCAGAGGCGCCTCCGGTCGGAGAACATCGCCCTCAAGCGGGAGCTCAGCCAGCACAGGCAGCGCTGCAAGGACGTGGTCTTCGAGAGCGAATCCATGGAGCGCATATTCGAGCTCATCGACGACGTGGCCCCCACCAAGAGCAACGTCCTCCTCCTGGGCGAGTCCGGCACCGGCAAGAGCCTCATAGCCGAGATAATCCACTGCACGAGCCCCCGCAACGAGGGCCCCTTCATGAGCATAAACTGCTCGGCCATCCCCGAGACCCTGCTTGAGTCGGAGCTCTTCGGCTACAAGAAGGGCGCCTTCACCGGGGCGGTCGCGGACAAGAAAGGCCTAGTGCAGATGGCCGACGGGGGCACCCTCTTCCTCGACGAGATAGGCGACATGCCCCTGGCGCTCCAGGCCAAGCTCCTGAAGGTCATAGAAAGCGGCGAGGTCACCCCCCTGGGCGACACCAGGTCCACGTACTCCGACGTGAGGCTCATCACGGCCACCAACCAGGACCTGCCCAAGAAGATATCCGAGGGGGCCTTCCGCGAGGACCTCTTCTACAGGGTGAACGTCATAGAGATAACCATCCCGCCCCTGAGGCTGCGCAAGGAGGACATCCCGCTTCTTCTTGAGCACTTCGTCAGGAAGTTCTCCCGCCAGAACGAGAAGGCCGTGAAGGGCTTTTCGCCGGAGGCCACGGAGATAATACTGGGCTACAACTGGCCGGGAAACGTCCGGGAGCTCGCCAATGTCGTAGAGCGCGCCGTGGTGCTCACGAAGGGCGTGCTAATCCAGCCCCCTGACCTCCCGGGGAAGCTGAGCCTCAAGGCCGAAGGCGGCCCTCCCGCCTCGCTCAAGGAGATGATGAACGAATACGAGCGCGGCGCCATCGTCTCGGAGCTCGAGGCCCACGGCCACGACATGAGGCCACGGCCCGCGCCCTGGGCATAGACCTGGCCACCCTCTACCGCAAGCTGAAGAAGCTGGGCGTGGAGGGGTAGAATAGCCACGCCCCTCTCGGTCTGCCGCGGGTCCCGCCTTTTCCTAATAATCGCTTGACAGGGCGCTCCGCTGGGGGTATTTTTAGCTAAGGCTGCATATCAACTTTTCCAGAGGGGTAATCATGCTTAATTGCTGGGTTTGCGGATACGCCATCAAGGCCGTGCCCGAGGAGGAAGAGGAGGCGGAGGAGGTCGAGGTGGTCTGCCCCAAGTGCCTCACGAAGCACCTCTACACGGAGGACGCCGACGGCAACCTCGTCGTCACCCAGGCCATCCGTAGCGACGGCAGGGTCATAACCCCCCACTAAGGCCGCCGCCGGAACTCGCCGGGCCGGAACGGGAGGCAGCACCAACGCCCGCCCGCGCTTGTTTGAGGGGGCTGGGGTGCGGAGGCCTTCCCGCGGTTTGCAAGAGTCTCATTTTCGAATTACCGCACCCTATCCCTCCAAAGCAGCGAAACGCACGGCGCGGACTATGAAGTGCCCTCACCGAGATCCAGGATACTGAGCTCCGCGGGTTGGCGATTTGCGGCACAATTTGGCATTTCTGATATCGCGGTCCGAACCATATCGGCACTAAGAATGTGCGCTATAATTGTCTCAGCAGGGAAAGACCGAGATAATTTATTGATCTATGTCTCTTATGCTGATGCGATGGAGGAATACCAGAACAGATCCCGCGATGAGGCGCCAAGCGGAGGGTCTACTAAAGCCTTATTGAGTGAGATTATAAATTAGTGAAACGTTCAGATCATAGAGAGACGTTGGAAAAGACTGTGCCGTCGCCCGGGCCCTCATCGAAGCATCGCCTTGCGGTCCGCGTTCTGGTGGGGTTGCTGCTCCTGGGCGGGTTGATAGTGCTCGTGGTCAACCGCGGTGAAATCGACCGCTTCGCCGAGATGGCGAGCCGCGCAAAGCCCGCCTGGCTGATTGTGGGCCTGCTTCTTCAGGCCGGCACATACTTTTGCGTCGCCATTGCCTGGATGCTGGCCTTGAGAAATGTCGATGTCGACTTCCCCCTTTTGCCGCTCGTGCCGCTGAGCGTCGCAAAGCTCTTTTCCGACCAGGTCATGCCGAGCGGCGGGATAAGCGGCACGGCCTTCGTCATCGGCGCCCTCAGCCGCCGCGGGGTCTCGGCAGGAAGCTCGATGGCCGCGTTTATAGTCAATATAGTGGGTTATTATGCCGCCTATATCCTTGCGGCGCTGGCAAGCCTTGTGCTTCTGGTCTACTACCACGACATCCACGCGTGGATCCTCACCGCAGCATTCCTGTTTTTCATTGTGGCCGTGGTCGTGCCGGCGGGCGTGCTCCTGCTCAGGCGCTGGAGCAGCCGGCCGCTGCCGTCTTTTCTTATGCGCAGTCCGGCCATCTCATACATGGTCCAGGCCTTTGGGAGCGTGCCGCCAAGCGTAGTGTCCAACCCCCGGCTCATTGCCAAGGTATCTCTGCTTGAGACCGCGGTCTTCCTCCTGGACTCCGCCACGCTGTGGGTCATGCTCCTTGCCGTGGGGCAGGAGGCCTCGCTCCTTGAGGCGATACCGAGCCTCGTGGTGGCCTCCATGGTGGCCACCATAGGGCCCATCCCGCTCGGGCTGGGGGCCTTCGAGGCAACGTGCGTCGGCATGCTCGGGAGCTTGGGAATCCCCTTCGAGGCGGCCCTGACGAGCACGCTTCTGTTTCGCGGCCTTACTCTCTGGCTGCCGATGGTCCCGGGAATGTGGCTGGCGCGCAGGGAGCTTTCCCAACAACCGCGGAGCGGGGCGTAGAACGGGGGGCGGCCCAATGGCCGCCTGCGTTTTTTTGGGGGAAGTGTGAGCGTGTGATCTGGCAAATAATACGTTATCTGCTTAGTTATAAATTACGCAGTTCTTGCCCGAACTCTTCCCCTTCGGTATGGGTGTGGGGTCCATCGACCCGTTTCTGCCGCTTTCTCCTTGCAATTCTAATTCATATCTGATACGGTTTAAGAGTTATTCTTCTAATATCGGCGCCTGAGGCCGCGATATTCGAAGATGACCGAAAAGGCAGGCAAAATGAAGATTATTCTGGCCAGAGAATCTCAATCCCAGGAGGCATTTCGTCCCTCCCTTCCGCGGGATTGACAATACTTACCGATGTGATAAATTCGGATTAAAACGTACAAAGGAGGCTCGGGATAGTGACAAAGACAGGGCAAAAATACAAATGCAACATCTGCGGCAACGAAGTGGTGGTTACAAATGCCGGGGCAGGAGAACTGGTCTGCTGCGGCCAGCCCATGGAGAACACAGGCGAAGGCTTCGAATGCAAGTAGCAGCCGGGCCAGGGCAGATGCCTTCAAGCTCAAGACCGCGGACAAAAGAGGGACGTGCAAGCGCTAACTAAATAAGGAGGGTTTGTCATGGCACAGGCAAATGACGAATGCGTAAAGCCGGCAAAAGGTCCGATCATGCCGGAGGCCGAAGAAAAACATGTAGCCCTGCATAGGGAGGAAATAAGGATGATAGCAAAAGTTGGTAGACCAGCGCCCGATTTTGAGGCGAGCGCATACTTTGACGGCGGATTCAAGAACATCAGGCTTTCGGACCACAAGGGAAAGTGGGTGGTGCTATGTTTTTACCCTGGCGACTTTACCTTTGTCTGACCGACGGAGCTGGCGGCAGTTGCCACCAAGCATGACGAGCTGAAGAAACTGGGCGTCCAGGTGCTGGCCATGAGTACCGACAGCCGCTTCACCCACAAGATATGGCAGGAGGAGGAGCT
>JARRNG010000035.1:0-22117 GCA_037385265.1 Nitrospirota bacterium | reverse complement strand
GGTCCGCCCCGTACTGCCCAAGGTGAATGCCCGTAAGCACAAGCTCCCTGTATCCCTCGCTCACGGCCCTCCGGGCTTTTTCGATAATCTCGTGTGGAGGCACGCTCCTTGAGGAGCCCCTCGCCCGGGGCACTATGCAGTAGCTGCAGGAGTTGTTGCAGCCGTCCTGAACCTTAAGGAAATACCTGGACCGCCCGCCCGGCATAGTTGAACCGCAACTTTCACTAGTAGCTCCTAATATATTAATGATAGAAGATTTCTCCGAATTCGATACCACCTTTTCAACGCCTTCCATCCGCGTAACGGTCCCCCTGTTCAGCTCGGCGTAGCAGCCCGAGACTATGACCCTCGCCCCGGTTCTGCCGGCCCTTCTTATGAGCTGGCGCGACTGGTAGTCGCTCTTGGCGGTGACGGTGCAGGTGTTGACCACGCAGACGTCGGGGTTTTCCGTCAGGCCGACTATCTCATGGCCCATACCCTGGAGGGCGCCTTCGATATCGGCCATCTCGGCCTGGTTTACCTTGCAGCCGAGAGTAAGTAGAGAGACCCTCATCTTTGCGCCCCCTGGCTCCCCTCGAGAGAGTGCCTCCTGGCGAGGGTTATCTGGACACGCGCAAGCTCGCCCTGGCGGGCGTTGCCCGAAAAATTCACTATCTTATTGGTCCTCGTCCGGCCAGTGAGCTTAGAGGGGTCGGTGTCCGAGGGGCCCTCGACGAGCACCTCCTGCTCCGTGCCTTCGAGTGATTTGTTTTTCCCCAGGGTTATCCCGTCCTGTAGGGCCAGGATCTCCCTGAGCCTTTCGAGCTTAACCTCCTCCGGAAGCTGCCCTTCCATCGCCTCGGCCCTCGTTCCGGGCCTAGCCGAGAACCTGAAGGCGAATATGCCGTCGAAGGAGATCTCCTCCAGTGCCCTGAGGGTGGCCTCGTGGTCTGACGCCGTTTCGGTGGGGAATCCCGAGATGATGTCCGACGTTATCGCGATATCGGGGATTCTCTCTCTCAGCCTCCTGACCTTGTCTGCGTATTCCTCGTAGGCGTACCGTCTGTTCATGAGCCCCAGTATGCGCGAGGAGCCCGACTGCAGGGGCAGGTGTATGTGCTGGCACACGCTTGGCAGAGAAGTCCTTGGGGTGCGAGGTCACGAACCTCACCCTCTCGATTCCCTCCACGGCGTCGATTTTCCTGAGGAGCCCAGGGAAGTCCGTGTCGGAGCGGTAGGAATTGACGTTCTGACCAAGGAGCGTCACCTCCCTGACCCCCTCCGAGGCCAGGCCCTCGATCTCCCTGATTATACTCTCCGAGGGACGGCTCCTCTCCCTGCCCCTGGTGTAAGGGACGATGCAGTAGGAGCAGAAGTTGTCGCAGCCGTACATGATGGACACCCAGGCCCTGCCCCTATCCGTCCTCAGGGCCGGTAGCTCATCCACATGAAGAGAGGGGTTATCCTCGATGGCCGAGGCGCGCCTTGCGTCTCCGTCCATGTCGGGAATCCTGTGGAGGTTCTGGGGGCCCACTATGAAGTCCACGTGGGGCGCCCGCGCCCTGAGCCCCTCGCCCATCTGCTGGGCCACGCAGCCCGCCACGGCCACCCTGAGGTCGGGACGGCTCTTCTTAAGCGACTTGAGCTTCCCCAGCTCGCTGAAAAACTTCTGCTCGGCCTTCTCGCGGATGCTGCAGGTGTTGAATATTATGAGGTCCGCATCCGCGTGGTCCCGGGCGGGGGAGTAGCCCTCCCGGGCGAGGATGCCCGCCATCTTCTCGGAGTCGTGGACGTTCATCTGGCAGCCCCAGGTCGCGATGAGATACTTCTTCATGGTCAATTATTATCCCAGAACGCGGGGCGTCGAGGCAAGAAGGCAAGGCTTCCTCCTTGGAGCGCCGGTCAGGCCGCCTTCTTTAGCTCCCTCTTGAATTCCAGGGCGTTCACGGGGCAGGCCGCGGCGCAGGCGGCGCACTTGATGCAGTCGCCCTCGGCCTTGCCCTCGTAGGGCTTAAGCTGCATGGGGCAGACCCGTGCGCAGAGCTTGCAGTCGCGGCAGAGCTCGCTCACGTGGAGGGAGTGTCCGCTGTATTTCGAGAGCCACTTTCCCAAGGTGCCCATCGGGCAGATATGGCACCAAGCCCTTTGCTGGAAGACCGCGCCCAGCACTATGCCTGCGGTGGTGGTAACCGTGAGCACCCTCATGAAGGCCATGCCCATGCGCCTGGGGTCGCCCCAGGTGAAGTATAGCTGGGTGCCCAGTGAGACGGCCAGCAGGGCAAGCACCCCGGAGCGGAAGGCGTTGGTCCTCATGAAGGCCGGTATCGCGACGTTCTTGCTGAATTTCTTGAGGAAGAGGTCGTAGAAGCTCCCCCTGGGGCACATCCAGTCGCACCAGGCCCTTCCCTTGAGGGAAGCAAGCCCCACGGCCCCCACCATGCACGTAAGGATGAAAAAGCCGAGAAGGGGGTAGAACCACCCGCCCAGGAGCACCAGAGGCAGCGCCACCGACGTATAGGCCTGAAGCCTCTTCCTTCTGTCCCTCAGTTCCTTTAGCACGGCATGGCGGCTCCTTTCGCAGAGGTTGTTGTCGTATCAACATATTGACATATGTTAATGGTATAATGCAAGCGCGGAAGAGCCCTCCCCAACCCGTAGTTAATCATTTAAAGGAAATAGGGGGAGCGGAGCCTAAGCCGCCTTGAATTTCCTCAGCCTCAGGGCGTTCGTGACGACCGTGACGGAGGACATGCCCATGGCGAAGGCGGCGAATATGGGGCTGAGGAGTATCCCCCAGACGGGATATAGCGCCCCGGCGGCCAGGGGGATGAGTATGGTGTTGTACGCGAAGGCCCAGAAGAGGTTCTGCTTTATGTTCTTGAGCGTCGCCTTCGAGAGCCTTATGGCCGTGACCACGCCGCCCAGGTCACCCTTAATGAGGGTGATGTCCGAGGCCTCCATGGCCACGTCCGGGCCCGTTCCTATCGCTATGCCCACGTCTGCCTGGGCGAGGGCGGGGGCGTCGTTTATGCCGTCTCCGACCATGGCCACCACCTTGCCCTCGGCCTGGAGCTTTTTGACCTCCACGGCCTTCTGGTCCGGCAGAACCTCGGCGAGCACCCTGTCTATGCCCACCTTGCGGGCGATGGCCTCGCCCGTGCGGCGGTTGTCTCCCGTCAGCATGACCACCTCGATGCCGAGGCTCCGGAGGCCTTCCACCGCCTCCTTCGAGCCCTCCTTGAGGGTGTCGGCCACGGCTATGATGCCCGCCGCCGCGCCGTCTA
The DNA here is from genome assembly GCA_037385265.1 of Nitrospirota bacterium. GTDB lineage: Bacteria > Nitrospirota > Thermodesulfovibrionia > Thermodesulfovibrionales > JdFR-86 > JARRNG01. The sequence continues at coordinate 18,854 of JARRNG010000035.1, read as the reverse complement.
TGGCCACGAACATCGGGGTCTTGCCCTCGCGGGCCATCTCCGACGCCTTCTCCAGAAGTCCATCGAGGCTTACGCCCTCGTCCCTCATCATGGCCTCGTTGCCCAGGAGCATGCGTTTGCCGCCCACGTTGGACTTGATGCCGTGGCCCGGCACGGCCCTGAATTCCCTGGCGCTCTCGAGGGCGACTCCCTCTTCCTCGGCCTTCCTTACTATGGCCTCTCCCAGGGGGTGCTCGGAGCCCTTCTCCGAGGAGGCGGCATAGAAGAGGATGTCCTTCTCGGTGGCCCCTCCGTGCGAGAGGACGTCCGTCACCGCGGGCTCGCCCCTCGTGAGGGTGCCGGTCTTGTCAAAGACGATGGCGTTTATCTTGTGGGCCGTCTCCAGGGACTCGCCGCCCCTTATGAGTATGCCGTTTTCGGCGCCCTTCCCCGTGCCCACCATGATGGAGGTGGGCGTGGCGAGCCCCAGGGCGCAGGGGCAGGCGATGATGAGCACGGCTATGAAATTAAGGAGGGCGTAGGTCAGGGAGGGCTCCGGCCCGAAGAAGAACCAGACTAAAAAGGTGAGAGTGGCTATCCCTATCACCGTGGGCACGAAGTAGGCCGCGATGAGGTCGGCGAGCCTCGCTATGGGGGGCTTCGTGCCCTGCGCCTCCTGCACCATGTTTATTATCTGGGCGAGCATGGTGTCGCGCCCGACCTTGGAGGCCTCGAACCTGAAGGAGCCGGTCTTGTTGATGGTCGCGCCTATTACGGCGTCGCCCGCCCTCTTTTCGGCGGGGATGGACTCGCCGGTTATCATCGATTCGTCCACCGAGGAATACCCATCCACTATAATCCCGTCCACGGGGATCTTCTCGCCCGGCCTCACGACGATGACGTCGCCCACCTCGACGTCCTCCACGGGCACGTCGGTCTCGCGGCCGTCCCGGAGGACCCTTGCCGTCTTGGCCTGTAGGCCGATGAGCTTCTTGATGGCCTCCGACGTGTGCCCCCTCGCCCTCGCCTCGAGGACCCGGCCGAGGAGGATGAGCACGATGATGGCCGCCGCTGTGTCGAAGTAGACGTGGGCCTCGTAGCCCTTGACCTCGAAGACCGAGGGGAAGAACGTGGCCGTTATACTGTATATGTATGCCGCCGATGTGCCCACGGCTATGAGGGTGTTCATGTTGGAGGTCCTGTGCCTTGCCGCCGCTACGGCCCCGGTGTAGAACTGCCAGCCCACCCAGAACTGAACGGGGGTCTCAAGAAGCAGCTGTATCAAGTAGCTCGTCTGGCGGGGGATTGAAAAAAGCGCGCCGAGGCCAAGCTTGTCCCAGAAGACCAGGATGAAGACAGGGATGGTGAGAGCGGCGCCGATGAAGAGCTTCCTTCTCAGCCTGCGGTAGGCTTCCTCGCGCTCGCGCCTTTCCTTCTCTACTATGTCCTCGCCCTCGGCCACGGTGACGACCTCGTAGCCGGCGTCCTTGACGGCGCGTTTGAAATCCCTAACGCCCACCTGCGAGGGGATGTATTCGACCGTTGCCCTCTCGGTGGCTAAATTCACGTCGGCCGAGAGCACGCCGTCCAGGGAGCCGAGGGCCTCCTTGACCCTGGCGGCGCAGGCCGCGCAGGTCATGCCCTTGATGGGAAGCGTCTGCTTGGCCACCGTGGCGCCGTATCCCTGGTCCTTTATGGCGTGGATGAAATCGTCCACCGATACATTCACGGGGTCGTACTCCACCGTGGCCTTCTCGGCGGCGAAGTTAACGCTGGCCCCCTTTACGCCCTTCATGGACGAAAGGGCGTCCTGGATTCTCGCGGCGCAGGCGGCGCAGCTCATGCCCGTGACGGGGATATCCAGCCTCTTGGGGCCGCCCTGCCCTTTTTGGGAGGGCGCCTCGGCCTCCTCGTGGGGATGGGCGTGTTCCCCATCGACTGACCTATTCAGGTATCTACCAGGCTCCTTTTCGAAGCTTTCCTTGCACGGCACGGAGCAGAAATAGTGCGTGGAGCCTCCCAAATCCGATGTGGCGGCCGCCTCGGAGTCCTCTATCTCCATCCCGCAAACGGGGTCCTTAACCTTCATCCGTCTTCTTTCACCTCGGAACAAGCTGACACTACATATACTATAATAGCGCGAAAATCATGAAATTCTCATGAAGCCCATGCGCGGGTAATCCCTGGGCATTCCGGGCATTTTCAGGCACGACATTCTTATGGTGCGGCGCTGCGGAGAGCATGCCGGGCATATTGTGAGCTTTCCTGTGGCCTTTGGGGGCGCTTCCGGTGCAAGATATCCAATTTGCTTATAACGCCATAAAAATTATTTTGTCCACAAAGCGACTCAAGAAATGTTAACTTATTTATCAACCCTTTCACGGGGTTTTTCATCATTCACCTGATAAAGGGGGTAAACCTGATGTTAATAATCGGAGAAAAGCTCAGCATCATCGCCAAGCGGGTCAGGGAGGCAATGATGGCGAAGGACAAAGGTCCCATCCAGGAGATTGCCAGGGCCCAGGCCGAAGCCGGCGCGGGAATGATAGACGCCAACATCGGCCCCGCCGAGGACGGCGGCGAGGAGCTCATGGAGTGGATGGTGACGACCATACAGGAGGCCGTCAAACTTCCGGTCTGCCTCGACACCACCAACTCATCGGCTCTCGAGGCCGGCCTCAAGGTCCACAACAACGAGTGGGGCCGCCCCCTTCTGAACTCCACCTCCAACGACCCGGAGCGTTTCTCCGTTTTGGAGCTGGCCGCGAAGTACAACTCCAAGGTCATCGCCCTCACCGTGGGCAAGGGAGGCCTTCCGGCCGACGCCGAGGAGAGGGCCGGGATAGCCGCCGAGATAATGGCCAGGGCCATGGAGTACGGCGTGCCCATGGAGGACATCTACCTGGACCCGCTGGTCCTCCAGATAGCGACCACCCAGGACCAGGCCCTGCACGTGGTAAAGGCCATCAAGATGTTCCAGGAACTGAACGACCCCCCCATGAAGACCGTCGTGGGGCTCAGCAACATCTCCAACGGCTGTCCCAAGCACGTGAGGCCCATACTGGACAGGTACTTTCTGCTTCTTCTCGCCTACGAGGGGCTCACGGCCGCCATCGCGGACGCCAAGGAGGTGGCCGAGGCAGTGAAAACATATAATGTCATAATGGGCAACACGCTTTACGCCCATTCATATCTCGAGATGTAGGAGGCTTTATCATGCCGTTTACACCGCCAAAAGAAAGTTACGCGGGCAGGGTTTACAACATTGCCATCGGCGAGGGAGAAAACGCCGTGGCCTTCGGTGGCGAAAACGTCCTCCCCTTCCACTCCTTCGAGGGCGAGGTCCCCAACAGGCCCGTAATAGCCTACGAGGTCCAGGACGTGCCCCCCACGGACTGGCCCGAAAGCGTGCAGGAGCCCTTCAAGGACGTATCGGGCGACCCCGTCCAGTGGGCTAAGTTCTGCCAGGACGAGCTCAAGGCCCGGGCCGTGGCCCTGAGGCTCATAGGGACGCACCCGGACAGGGAAAACCGTTCCGCCGACGACGCAGTGAAGACCGTCAAGGACGTACTGGCGGCGGTCAACATTCCGCTTGTAATTCTCGGCTCCAACCACACGGAGAAGGACTCCCAGGTGCTCGTCGCCGTCGCCGGGGCCGCCAAGGAAAAGCCCTGCATAATCGGAAAGGCCCAGGAGGCAAACTACAAGACCATCGCGGCCGCCGCCATGGCGAACGACCACAAGCTCATCGCCATGAGCGAGCTCGACATCAACCTCTCGAAGCAGCTCAACATCCTCATAGGGCAGATGGGCTTCTCTAAGGAAAACCTCATCACCGACCCCATGGCCTCCGCCCTGGGATACGGCCTCGAATACACCTACTCGGTCATGGAGAGAATAAGGCTCGCCGCCCTCACCCAGAACGACGACACCATGCAGCCGCCGATGCTCGGCGATGTGGGCATGTACGTCTGGAAGACCAAGGAGACCCAGGCCCCGGAGAGCGACCTCCCCGAGTGGGGCTCGCTTCCCGAAAGGGGCATAGCCTGGGAGGCCCTGACCGCCTCGGCGCTCATCATGGCTGGGGCCGAGCTCCTCATCCTCAGGCACCCCAAGGCAGTCGAGGCCGTCGAAAAGTTCATAGGCGAAATGGAGGTTTAGAGATATGGCGCTTACAGGAGTAGAAATATTCAAGCTTCTCCCGAAGACGAACTGCAAGAAGTGCGGCTTCCCCACCTGCCTTGCCTTTGCCATGAAGCTCGCCCAGCGGCAGGCGTCCCTCGACCAGTGCCCGGATGTCTCCGAGGAGGCCAAGGCCAAGCTCGGAGAGGCCTCGGCGCCGCCCATAAGGCCCGTAACCCTGGGCTCGGGCGCAAAGGCCGTGAAGATGGGCGAGGAGACCGTGCTTTTCAGGCACGAAAAGAAATTCGTAAACCCCTGCGCCTTCGCAGTGGAGATAAAGGACACGGAGGACCAGGGCGCCCAGGAGGCGAAGATCCAGGGAGTGCTCGGCTCCGAGATTGACAGGATCGGGCAGCTCCTCAGGGTGGACGCCATCCTCATCTCCAACGACTCGGGCGACGCCGGTAAGCTCGAGGCCCTTGCCAAGCTCGTGGCCGAGAAGGCCCCGGAGGTCCCCGTGATAGTGTCCACCGCCGACGCCTCGGCGGGGGCCGCGGCCCTGAAGGCCTTCGCGGGCAAGAAGCCCCTCCTCTACGGCGCGACCAAGGACAACCTCGACGCCATGGCCGCGGCGGCCAAGGAATCCCATGCCGCCCTGGGCGTGCGCGGGGACGGCCTCGAGGAGCTCGCCGAGCTTACAAAGAAGGTCAAGGCCGCCGGCGTGGAGGATATGGTGATAGACTCCGGGGCCAGGAAGGCCGGGGAGATGATAAGGGACAACACCCTCATACGGAGGGCAGCCCTCAAGAAGAATTACAAGCCCCTGGGCTACCCGGTGATTGCCTTCGCCACGAGGGACGACTCCTTGATTGAGACGCTCGTGGCCTCGGCGGGAGTCGCCAAGTACGCCTCCATCGTGGTGCTTTCGAGCGTCGAGAAGTGGAAGAACCTCGCCCTCTTCACCCTGAGGCAGAACCTCTACACCGACCCTCAGGTGCCGATGCAGGTGGAGCAGAAGATATACAAGAAGGGGAGCCCTCGAAGGCCTCCCCCCTCATGATTACGACGAACTTCTCGCTCACCTACTTCATCGTCTCGGGCGAGATAGAAAACAGCAAGGTGCCCGCCCGCCTGGCCGTCATGGACTGCGAGGGGCTCTCGGTGCTCACCGCCTGGGCGGCCGGCAAATTCACGGCCTCGAAGATAGCCCAGTTCATCAAGGAAAGCGGCGTGGAGGGCGAGATGGAGAATAAAGAGATAATCATCCCCGGCTACGTGGCCATCCTAAGCGGAGCCATCGAGGACAAGCTCGAGGGCTGGAAGGTCACCGTGGGGCCGCGCGAGGCGAACGCCCTGCCGGCGTTCCTCAAGCAGGCGGCCGCGTAGTAGTGGTTTGATTTTAGATACAAATATATATAAAAATATAAGACACGGTTAGTCAAGGAAGATTCCGCAAAATACCAGGAGGGTTGGATGTCCAAGATAATCGCCTCTGCGGCAATAAGGGGAGCCAACGGGCTCTTCAATCAGGCGGAGCAGATGCTCCAGAAGGCCATATCGGAGAAAGGCAAGGAATTCACCTTCGAGTTTCCCGACACGGCGTTCTACCTGCCCATGATTTACGCAATGACTGCATTCCCGGTGAAGACCCTCGGGGACATGGAAGTGGCGCTGGAGATGACCAAGGAGATGCTCCACCCGGTGCCGGAGGAGCACCTGTGGAAGCCCTATCTCGGGGAGACCCTGGACTCCGGAATGGCCACCCTATTTGCCGAGGAGATAATACTTGCCCTCAGGTACATAGAGGGCCTCGAACCGGCCAAGGACCCCGAGACCGGCTTCGAATACAACGGCTTCATAACGGACACCATCCAGCGTAACCTGGGAATCCAGCTCGTGGACGGCTCCATGCCGGGCTTCGCGGCCATTATCGGCGCCGCCCCCGACGAAGAAAAGGCACTAAAGATATGCAGGGAGCTCCAGGAGAAGAACATCCTCACCTTCCTCTCCGGAAACGTAAAGGGCGAGAGCGTGACCAAGCAGCTCCTCAGGCAGAACGTGGAGCTGGGCTGGGACTCCCGCATCGTCCCCCTCGGACCCGACACCATCCACACCCTCTACGCCCTGGACTGGGCCGTCAGGGCATCGCTCATATTCGGCGGCAAGAAGCCCGGCGACTACCTCGGGCACCTGCACTACCAGAAGGACAGGGTCTTCGCCTTCGCCATCGTCCTGGGGGACCTGGACGACGAGAAGTGGTCCACCGGGGCCGGGGCCATAAACATGGGCTTCCCAGCCGTGGCGGACACCGACGTGCCGGTCATACATCCCACCGGCGTCTGCACCTACGAGCACGTGGACAAGGAATTCGACCACGACAAGATAGTCCAGAAGGCCATCGAGGTCAGGGGGCTGAAGATACTGGTGGAAAAGCCCCCCATCCCCGTGGCCTACGGCCCCGCCTTCGAGGGCGAGCGCATCAGGAAAGAGGACATGTTCATCGAGTTCGGGGGCCAGAGGACCCCGGCCTTCGAGCTCGTTCAGATGCAGGACCTCGAGGAGGTCGAGGACGGCAAGATAGACATAGTCGGCGAAAACTGGCAGGAGCGCTACGAGCAGGGCGGCAAGATGCCCATCGGCATAGTCATAAAGGTCGCCGGCAGGAAGATGCAGAAGGACTTCGAGAGCGTCGTCGAGAGGAAGGTCCACCACTCGATAAACGAGGCCCAGGGCCTCTGGCACATGGGCCAGCGCGACCTTAACTGGATAAGGATAAACAACTCGGCAAGGGGCGCCGGCATAACCCTCGAGCACCTGGGCGTCATATTCACCACCATGTTGAAGCACATGTTCAAGAGCATAGTGGACAAGGTCCAGGTCACCATCTACACCGACGAGGCGGACGTGGAACGCGTCAGGGAGGAAGCCCGGGAGATATATAAGGAGCGCGACCATAGGCTCGGCTCCCTCACCGACGAGGCCGTGGACACCTTCTATTCGTGCCTCCTGTGCCAGTCCTTCGCCCCGAGCCACGTCTGCGTCATCACCCCCGAGAGGCTCGGCCTCTGCGGCGCCTTCAACTGGCTGGACACCAAGGCAGCCTACGAGATTGACCCCACCGGCGGCAACCAGCCCATCCAGAAGGGCCAGAAGCTCGACGACAGGTACGGCCGCTATACCGGAGTGGACGACTATCTCGTCAAGGCCTCCGGAGGGGCCGTGGAGACGCTGAACCTCTACACCATAATGGAAAACCCAATGACCTCGTGCGGCTGCTTCGAGTGCATCATTGCCATAGTGCCCGAGGCAAACGGCGTGATGATAGTCCAGAGGGGACACCAGGGGATGACCCCCGCGGGGATGAAGTTCTCCACCCTTGCGGGCTCCGTGGGCGGAGGCCTCCAGTCCCCGGGCTTCATGGGCATAGGGAGGAATTTCATTATAAGCAAGAAGTTCCTCAGCGGAGACGGGGGCCTCAAGAGGATAGTGTGGATGACGAAGAACCTCAAAGAGAGCCTCAAGGAGGAGTTCAACAAGAGGGCAGCCGAGGAAGGCGTCCCCGACCTGCTCGACAAGATAGCCGACGAAGACGTCGCCGAAGAATCGGAAAAGCTGTTGGAGTTCCTCTCGGACAAGGGCCACCCTGCCCTCGAGATGGATCCCATGTTATAAAGGGAGGTAATCGTGGAAAAGAAAAAAGAGGCTTACGAGAAGATACACAGCGCCAACCCGGCATCGGAGCAGATCATCGAGTGGGCCGAGGCCCACGACTTCAGGACCTGTTTCGAGCGGGCCGAGGAGCTGAAGCCCTGCCCCATCGGTGAAAGCGGGGCCTGCTGCAGGGTCTGCCACATGGGCCCCTGCAGGCTCGTGGGCAAGAACGCCGAGGAGGTGGCCACCGGGGTCTGCGGGGCCTCGCTTGGCACCGTAGCGGCCAGGAACCTCGCCAGGATGATAGCCGGGGGAACGGCCGCTCACTCTGACCACGCCAGGGACATGGCCCGCACCCTTCTGGCCGCGGCCACGGGCGAGGCCAAGGACTTCAAGATCACCGACGTTAAGAAGCTCAACAGGGTTGCCGAGATTCTCGGCGTGGAGTTCGGAAACGGCAGGCCCGACAACGAGGTGGCCAAGGAAGTCGCCACGAAGCTCCTCGAGGATTTCGGCCGCCAGGACGGCGAGATAAACTACGCGAGGCGCGCCCCCCAGAAGACTTACGAGCGCTGGAAGAAGTGGGGCATTATCCCCAGGGGCATCGACCGCGAGGTCGTCGAGGCGATGCACAGGACTTCGGTGGGCGTCGACCACGACCCAGACCACATCCTCACCCACGGGCTGAGGACGGCACTTGCCGACGGCTGGGGCGGAAGCATGATATCCACCGACGTGACGGACATCCTCTTCGGGACGCCCAAGCCCGTCAAGGCTGAGGCCAGCTTCGGCGTCTTCAAGGAAGACGAGGTGAACCTCATCGTCCACGGCCACGAACCCTCGCTCGCCGAGACCATAGTGGACGTCTCCTCGGAGCCCGAGCTCGTGGAATACGCCAAGAGCAAGGGTGCCAAGGGAATCAACCTCGGCGGCATGTGCTGCACCGCCAACGAGGTGCTCATGAGGCACGGCATACCCACGGCCGGCGGCTTCACCAACCAGGAGCTCGGCATACTGACGGGCCTGATAGACGCCATGACGGTGGACGTGCAGTGCATCATGCCGGCCATCACCGAGCAGGCCAAGAAGTTCCATACGAAGATTATCACCACCTCGCCCAAGGCCAAGATACCCGGGGCGATGCACATCGAGTACGACGAGCACAGGGCCAAGGAGATAGCCCGCGAGATAATCAGGCTTGCCATAGACAACTTCACGAACCGCAAGGTCAAGGGCAGCGTGGTCTCGGACAAGTTTCCCGTCATCGCCGGGTTTTCGGACGAATACATCCAGTACATGCTCGGCGGCAGGTGGAGGGCCTCCTACAGGCCCCTCAACGACGCCATCATGGCCGGCAGGATAAGGGGCGTCGTGGGCCTCGCGGGCTGCGACAACCCCAGGGTCACCTCCACGGGGCTCCACAGGTTCCTGGCCATAGAGCTCATCAAGAACGACGTCCTCATCGTCTCCACCGGCTGCGGCTCGGCGGCCTGCGGCACCTCGGGATACCTTACCCCCGAGACCGCCCTCGAGCAGGCCGGACCCGGCCTCAGGGAGGTCTGCGAGGCCACGGGGATGCCGCCCATACTGCATCTCGGGGCCTGCGTCGACAACTCCAGGATTCTGACCATAGCCACGGCCATGGCGAAAGAGGGAGGCCTCTCGGACGAGATAGGCGGCATGCCCGCCGTGGGCATCGCGCCGGAGTGGATGTCGGAGAAGGCCATAGCCATCGGCTGCTACTTCGCGGCCTCCGGGGTGCCCGTGATATTCGGCGGGGAATCTCCCGTGGGCTCCAGCAAGGAAGTGACGAGGATAATGACGGACGTCTGGTTCGAGAGGTACAAGGGCGCCATGCACTTCGAGCCCGACCCCGAGAAGATGTTGCAGCTCGCCCTGGAATACATAGACAAGGCCAGGGAGGCCCTGAAGCTCAGGAAGTACGAGCCCGGCAGGTTCGGCACCGAGAGGGTGCTCATGGACATGGCCGCACGGCGAGAGCTCGAAAAGAGCGTCAAGCCCCACCAGGGCATAACGTAAGGATTTCCGGCGGGAGCGGGGGACCCTTCCCTCCCCGCCGCGGCATAGAGGCGCGGCAGACAAGATTACGAGATTTAAGGAGCGATTGGATGAAGATACAGGAAGACAGCATCGACCAGGCCCTCGGAACCATATCCGAGATTCTTTCTCCCAAGCAGAAAAAGAGGGGCCTTCTCATACACGCCTTCCACCAGATACAGAAGGAGCACAACTACCTGCCGGAGGAGGAGCTCAAAAAGCTCTCCAGGACGCTCGACGTCCCCCTCACCGACGTCTACAGCACGGCCACGTTCTACAAGCAGTTCTACTTCAAGCCCCGGGGCAGGAACGTCGTGTCCGTCTGCACGGGGACGGCCTGCCACGTCAGGGGCGCCGGAGAGATACTCGCCGACTTCAAGACGGCCTTCGGCGTGGACGAGGGCGAGACCACCGGCGACATGTCCCTCACGCTCGAAACCGTGGGATGCGTCGGATGCTGCGGCCTCGCGCCGGTCGTCACGGTAAACGAGGAGGTCGTGGGAGAGGTGGACGGGGAGAAGTTCAACGAATTGGCTAACCGCATCAGGAGCGCGAAATGAAGAGGCTTTCAAGCATAGCGGACCTCGAGTCCCTGAGGAAGGAACTCGGCGGACGCGTGTTCGGCGGCGACGCCCTCAGGGTGAGGGCCTGCTGCGGAACCGCGTGTACCGCCAGCGGCTCGCAGAAGGTCATTAAATCCATAGAGGACGGCGCGCAGCAGCGCAACATGGACATAGAGATCGTGAAGACCGGCTGCCAGGGACTCTGCCAGAAGGGCCCAGTGATGATGGTGGAGCCGGAGGAAATGATGTACCAGAGGGTGAAGGCCGACGACGTGCCGCAGCTCTTCAACTACACCTTCGAAAAGGGGATTCCCTACCGCCCCGCCCTCTTCCGGCTGGACTACCTCAGCGAGCCCATAGAGCACGTCTCGGACATCCCCTTTTACAAGAAGCAGGTGAGAGTGGCCCTGAGGAACAACGGAAGCATTGACCCCAGGGACATCGAGCAGTACATCTCCCGCGGCGGATACGCCGCCCTCCAGAAGGCCCTGAGCGGCATGACGCCGGACGAGGTCCTCGACGAGGTGGACAAGGCCAACCTCAGGGGCCGCGGCGGGGCCGGCTTCCCGGCGGGCCGCAAGTGGCGACACACCAAGAACTCCCCCGGCGATATAAAGTTCGTCCTTGCCAACGGAGACGAGGGCGACCCCGGCGCCTTCATGGACAGGGCCATTATGGAGGGTGACCCCCACAGCCTCATAGAGGGCATGCTCCTTTGCGCCTACGCCATAGAGGCCCAGTACGGGCTTATCTACGTGAGGCACGAATATCCGCTGGCCGTGGAAAACCTGGGCATTGCCATCAAGCAGGCCGAGGAGCTCGGCCTGCTGGGAAGGAATATCCTGGGCACCGACTTCCGGTTCGACCTCTACATCAGGGAGGGAGCCGGGGCCTTCGTCTGCGGCGAGTCCACAGCCCTCGTGGCCTCCATAGAGGGCGAAAGGGGCTTCCCGAGGGCCAGGCCGCCGAGGCTTTCCGAGCCCGGGGGCGGCGTCTGGGGCTACCCGAGCAACCTCAACAACATCGAGTCATACGCCTGCGTGCCTCCGATAGTGGAGAAAGGCGCCGACTGGTTCCGCTCCATAGGCGGCCCCTCGGGCGGCTGCATCCCCGAGGAGTACCTGGACATGCCCGTGGACTTCGACTCGCTCAGAAAGGTGGGCTCCATGATGGGCTCCGGCGGCATGGTCGTCATGGACGAGGCCACCTGCATGGTGGACGTGGCGAAGTACTTCCTCTCGTTCACCCAGTCCGAGTCCTGCGGCAAGTGCCCTCCGTGCAGGGTGGGCACCTACCATATGCTCGAGATCCTGACCCGCATAACCAGCGGCCACGGGAGGCCCGACGATCTTGAGCGCCTTGAGAGCCTCGCAAACAGCATCGTGAATACCTCGCTCTGCGGTCTCGGCCAGGGCGCCCCGATACCGGTGCTCTCGACGCTCCGGTACTTCCGCGAAGAGTACGAGGAGCACGTGCACGACAAGTACTGCCGGGCGGGAGTCTGCGGCGGGCTTGGAACGTTCGTCATCAACCACGAGCAGTGCATACTCTGCGGGCTCTGCGAAAAGGCCTGCGCCTACGACGCCGTCAAGGAGACGCGCCGGGGCTACTTCATAGACCAGGACTACTGCACCTCGTGCAAGGCCTGCTATAACGCCTGCCCCGTGGACGCCGTTGAGATAAAGAAGAGCATCAAGAAGGACTCCGCCGAGGCCAAGGCCTGATATTCCGGGAGGTCAAATGAGCGAGATAAAGGAGAAAAAGACAGCCGACATAAAGGAAGAGGCCGAGGGGATAAGGTGCCCGGTCAAGAGGTCGCTCTATTACGTCGAGGAGTTCCTCGCCGGCCCCATGTGCGGCAAGTGCTTCCCCTGCGAGATGGGCACCTACGAGGCCGCCATGAGGCTCCGTAACGTGATAGCCGGGACCGGAACCCAGGAGGACCTCGACGCTGTCCGGAAGATAGCCGACGAGATGCTCCTTACGTCCCGGTGCAAGAAGGGCAAGGACACGGCCGAGTACATCCTTGAATGGATGGAGACGGACGCCTTCACGGAGCACGTCGCGGGGAGGTGCCCCGAACGGGAGTGCGAGGCCTTCATCGAGTACAGGATAATACCCGAGAAATGCATAATGTGCGGTCTCTGCAAGGAGGCCTGCAAGCACAACGCCATACTCGGCGAGAAGGCCCTCCCCCGCATGAGCGGATACAGGCCCTTCGAGATTCGCCAGAAGAGGTGCAAGAAGGCCGGAGACTGCTACAGGGTCTGTCCGGTCGACGCCATAGAGATAGTGGACGTTAGACCAAGAGAAGAGGTAAAGGTTTAAATCAGGGAGGATTCGAATGTCAGGCATGGTAAAGCTCACCATAGACGGAAAGAAAGTGGATGTGCCGGAGGGGACTAACATAATCGATGCTGCCGAGACCGTGGGCGTCCACATACCCAACCTCTGCTACCTCAAGGGGACGAAGGGCATAGGGGCCTGCCGGCTCTGCCTGGTGGAGGTGGAGGGCGGCAAGTCGCCCGTCGTGGCCTGCAACGCCAGGGTCAAGGACGGCATGGTCGTAAACACCACGACCGACAAGATCCGCGAGGCCAGGAGGTTCGTCATCGACCTCATCCTCTCGATGCACCCGCTGGATTGCATGACCTGCACCAAAGCCGGAAAGTGCACTCTCCAGAAATACGCCTACGACATGGAGATCCAGGAGTCCTCGTTCTCGAGAAAGAAGTTCGGCTACGAGCCCGACACCGCCAACACCTTCATCAAGCGCGACCCCGAGTACTGCATCCTCTGCGCGAGGTGCGTGAGGGTGTGCAAGGAGCAAGGGACGAACGTCCTGGAGTTCATGGGCAGGGGCGTGGGGGCCAAGGTCATCACCGCCGAGGACAAGCCCCTCCAGGAGTCCAACTGCACCTTCTGCGGAAGCTGCGTGGACGCCTGCCCCGTAAACGCCCTCCTGGAGGCCGACCGCTGGCGCAAGGGCCGCGAGTGGGACTACGATAATGTGAAGAGCGTCTGTCTCCTCTGCGGAAACGGATGCGACATCAACGTAAGCACCATGGACGGAAAGATCCAGAAGATAAACTCGGCCCAAGCCGAAGGCTCGGCCGAGAAATACATCTGCGCCTACGGCAGGTTCGGTTTCGACTGCCTAGAGGCCGAGACCAGGCTGACGAGCCCCATGAAGCGGGTGGACGGCAAGCTCCAGGAGACCACCTGGGACGATGCCCTCTCCCTGGCTGCCGCGGCCCTCAAGAAGGCCGGAAAGGACGCCGGCCTCGTGAGCATCGCCGGCATTCAGAACGAGGACGCCCTGGCCATGAAGGCTCTCGCAAAGGGCGTAGTCAAGACCAAGAACTTCGACACCACCATGAGCCTCTACGCCGATGCCGAGGCCCTCGTTAACTCCCAGTCGGCCGACCTGGACTCCGCCGACCTGGTTATACTCGTGGGGCTCGCCCCCTCGCAGTGGGAGCGAGTGCTTCCCCAGCTCGACGCCGCCGTGAGAAGGCGTGCCGAGAGAGGGGCGAAGCTCGTCGTGATAAACTCCGGGGAGGCCAGGATTACCGAAGCCGCCGAGGTCAGCCTCATCGGGGACGAGGTTGAAAGCCTCAAGGCAGTGCTCGGCGCCGCCATCGAAAAGGGCCTCAAGGCGGACAAGAAGCTCAAGGACGCCGTAAAGGGCGCCAAGGCGAGCGAGGACGCCGCCAGGGCCGGTGAGCTCCTGGCAAACGCCCAGAGCCCCGTAGTACTGGCCGCCCCTTCGCTCTTCGACGCCGCCTCGAACCTCGCCCTTGCCAAGGGAAGCGCCGTGGCCGTTCCCTCCGAGAGCAACGCCAAGGGAATCGCCCTCATGGGGCTGGTCTCCGAGGGCAAGAGCTACAAGGAGATGGCCTCAGGCGGGGTCAAGACCCTCTACGCCATAGGCGAGGTTCCGCTCCTGAAGAGGCCCGACGTGGACTTCCTCATCGTCCAGAACTCGCACCTCACTTCCCTGGCAAAGGAGGCCGACGTGGTTCTGCCCTCGGCCACCTTCCTCGAGGCGGCGGGCACGATGATTGACTATATGGGCAGGCTCAAGTATCTGCCCAAGGCGGTGGAGCCCCAGGGCGAGGCGATGGCCCACAAGGATATCTTCGTAAAGCTCGCCAAGGCCATGGGCGGCACCCTGAAAAAGCCCACGGAGGCCGAGGTCAAGAAGGCCGCCAAGGTCCGGGGGACGCTCGCGCCCAAGCCCTTCGAGAAGAAGGCCGTCGATATCACGCCCGGAGAGATAATGGAGTCCGTGAACGCCTCCGTCTTCAACGGCTCGAGGCTCATCAACCTCAGGGAGTGCGAAAAGGCCGCGGTCTGAGTTCGCACGTCGGGATAATGCTTTCAAAAAAGCGGCGGAAACGCCGCTTTTTTATTGCCGGGGCAATCTGTTAAAATAAGCCGGCGCTCGTCGAGATGGAAGAATCCTACAGCATAAGGCTGCCCGTGTTCGAAGGGCCCCTCGACCTTCTCCTCCACCTGATCAGGGAAAACAAGGTCGACATATACGACATCCCCATTGCCCTCATAACGCGCCAGTACCTCGATTACATCGAGATGATGAAGGAGCTCAACCTCGAGGTCGCCGGCGAGTTCCTCGTCATGGCGGCGACCCTCATACACATCAAGTCGCGCATGCTCCTGCCCGTGGAGGAGACGGCTGACACCCTCGAGGAGATGGACCCCAGGTTCGAGCTCGTCCAGAGGCTGATTGAGTACCAGGCCTTCAAGGACGCCGCCCTCGGACTGAGGGAAAAGGAGGAGGAGCACGAGGGCGTCTTTTCCCGGCGGTCCGCCGCGGAAGACGAAGGCGGGGAAGAAGAACAGGAGTTCCTTTTCGACGTGAACCTCTTCGACCTCATCGGCGCTTTCAAGAAGGTCCTCGAGACGGCTCCCCTTGAAGTCATGGAGGTCACGAGGGCCACCCTCACCGTCAAGGACAGGATGTCGGTCATCATGGAGACCCTCCAGGGCGCCGAGGCCCTGCGCTTCGAGGACCTCTTCAAGGGCGATTTCACGAGAGGCCACCTGGTGGTCACTTTCGTGGCCCTCCTCGAGCTACTTAGGCTCGGCCTCGCCCGGGCCTACCAGGAAAGGGAGTTCGGAGAGATCTGGGTGATCAGGCCGGAGCATAATCCACAGCCCCAGCCCGAGGCCGAAGCCGAGCCCGCAGGCACCCAGACGTCCGAAATCCCGCCCGCCTTTTGACCTTAAAGGTCCCGAAGCCTATAATTTAACCTAAAACCTGGATAAGGGACATCCATGGAGCATGCTTTTCTAAAAGACCTGGTAATCATCTTCGCCTGCTCGGCGCTCGTGATCTATTTCCTGCACAAGGTGAAAGTGCCCTCCATCGTCGGGTTCATCGCCGCGGGAATCATCATCGGCCCCCATGGCCTTGGCCTGATAGGGAACATCGGCGAGATAGAGACCCTCGCCGAGATAGGCGTGGTACTGCTCCTGTTCGTCATCGGCATTGAGTTTTCCATGGCGGAGTTCATCAGGCTCAGGAGGCCGGCCACGCTGGGCGGCGGTCTTCAGGTCGCCCTGACGGGGGCGGTCACGGCCGGGGTGGCCTACTGGCTTTCCGGCGACGTCAGGCTGTCGCTTTTCATGGGATTCCTCGTGGCCCTGAGCAGCACCGCCATCGTGCTGAAGATGCTCATGGAGCGCGGCGAGACCGACTCGCCGCAGGGGCGGTCCATGGTGGGCGTGCTGATATTCCAGGACCTCTGCGTGGTGCCGATGATGCTTCTCACGTATTTTCTGGCCGGTCAGGGAGGAGGGTTTTCCGACCTGGCCCTCGCCCTTCTCAAGGCGGTTTTCATTGTGGCCGTGGTTCTCGTGGGCGCGAGGTGGGCGGTGCCGCTGATGCTCCACAGGCTCGTCCGCACCAAGAGCACAGAGCTGTTCACCATATCGATAATCTTCATCAGCCTGGGCATCGCGCTACTTACGGCGGAGTTCGGCCTCTCGCTCGCCCTGGGGGCGTTCCTGGCGGGCCTGGTGATTTCCGACTCCGAGTACGCCTACGAGGCCACGGCAAAGGTGCTCCCCTTCAAGGACAGCTTCCTCGGCCTGTTCTTCGTCTCCGTGGGGATGCTGATAGACCTGCGCTACTTTATGGGGCAGATATCCACGGTCGCGCTCGCGGCGTCCATAGTCTTCCTGGCCAAGGCCCTGATTGCCTCCTCTGCAGTATACGCCGTCCAGAGGTCCCCCCGCGTGGCGGCGCTTTCGGGCCTCGGGCTCGCGCAGGTGGGGGAGTTCTCGTTCGTCCTCGCCGCCGCCGGAAAGTCGGCGGGCCTCTTGCCCGAGGGCCTTTACCAGCTGTTCCTCTCGGCGTCGCTTGTCACGATGGTCGCGACGCCTTTCGTCATTAATTCCGCGCCTGCCATCGTAAGCCGCGCCCTCAGTTTCGGCCCCCTGAGAAGGCTCGATCCCTCCCCTTCCGTGGAGAGGTACGTGGGGGGGCTTTCGGGGCACGTGGTGATTGTAGGCTTCGGCGTCGTGGGGAGGAATCTCGCGCGCACGCTTAAGGACACCGGAATCTCCTACGTCGCCCTCGAGCTCAACAGCGACATCGTCCATGCGGCAAGGGGCAAGGGAGAGCCCATCTACTTCGGCGACGGGACGAGCCGGGAGACGCTTGTGAAGCTGAACATAAAGAGGGCGAGGCTCCTCCTCATAGCCATTTCCGACCCCTCCGCCGTCAGGAAGATAGTGACCGTCGCCAGGGCCGCGAACCCCGAGATGTACATCCTCGTCCGCACGAGGTACCTCAAGGAGGTGGACGAGCTGAGGCACGTTGGCGCCGACGAGGTTATACCCGAGGAGTTCGAGTCCTCGGTGGAGATACTTACGAGGGTGCTTCACTTCTATAACGTTCCCCGAAACGTGATAGACGAGCACATCGAAGAGGTGCGAAGGGACAGCTACGCCGCCCTCAGAAAGCCCAGCCCCCGGACGAGGCCCCTGGCCACGGAGCTCCCCATGCTAAGCGAGATAGTCACGGAGACTTTCCTACTTAAAGAAGGCTCACGCCTCGTGGGCCGCTCGCTCGAGGAGCTCCGCCTGAGGACCGAGACCGGCGCCACCGTGATGGCCGTGAAGAGGGGCGACGAGGTAATCCAGAACCCCGGGGCCGCCTTTTCCTTCCGCGAGGGCGACATAGTCCTCCTCGTGGGGAAGCCCGGCGACATATCGAATGCCCTGCAATACATGGAGCCCCAGGGTGAGGCCGAGGGGGCGTAGCGCGCGGCAGACTACTCTCCGAGCCAAAGGCGGCGGACAGCCTGTATACTAGTAGGATGCTCGTCCTCGGAATAGACACCTCCTGCGACGACACCTCGGCGGCCCTCATAGATGCCTCCGGCGAGAGGGTCGAGGCGCTCTCGAACGTCGTCTCCAATCAATCTGAAATCCACGCGAAATACGGCGGCATAGTGCCCGAGCTTGCCTCGCGGAAGCACGTGGAGATGATATGGCCCGTGGTCGAGGAGTCCCTGGTGGGCCGCGGCCTTTCGGAGCTTTCGGGTGTGGCGGTCTGCCATGGCCCCGGCCTCATAGGCTCGCTCCTGGTGGGCTGCTCCTTCGGGAAGGCCGTATGCTATCCCACGGGAATACCATTTGTGGGGGTCAACCACCTGGAGGGGCACCTGGTCTCGGCCTTCCTGGAGGGAGAGAGGCCGGAGTTTCCGTTCCTCACGCTCATAGTCTCGGGCGGCCACACGTGTCTTTATAGGGTGGACGGGTACGGGAGATACGCCGAGCTCGGAAGGACGAGGGACGACGCCGCCGGAGAGGCCTACGACAAGGTGGCCAAGCTCATGGGCCTGGGCTACCCTGGAGGGCCCGCCATAGACCGCCTCGCCCGGGAGGGCGACCCCCGCGCCGTGGACTTCCCCCGGGCCTACCTCCCCCAGACGCTGGACTTCAGCTTCTCGGGCCTCAAGACCGCCGTTAGGCTCGCCCTCGAGAAGGGCCCCGCACTACGGGACGAGGACATGGCCGCCTCCTTCCAGGCCGCCGTGGTGGACGTGCTCGTAAGGAAGTCCGAATGGGCCATCAAGAAGACCAGGGTCAAACGCGTCTCGCTCGCCGGGGGGGTGGCCGCAAACAGCGCCCTCAGGGCGAGGATGCACGAGATGGCCGCCGAAAGGGGCGTCACCCTCTATATGACTCCGCCCTATCTGTGCACCGACAACGCCGCCATGATAGCCCTGGCGGGCTACCACCGCCTCGCCGCCGGCGAGCGCTCCGGCCTCGACCTCAACCCCAGAGCCTACCTGCCCCTCTGAGGGAGAGGGCCTTGGGGTGCGGATTTTTTACCTGCGGCATTGACCGTGTGGATTGCGGAGTTCATCTATTGCTTTTGAATTTCGTGGGATCTGAGCTGTAAAGATTTCCAATAGAAATCTGCAGATTGCTTAACTTTAAACC
>JARRNG010000034.1:0-14039 GCA_037385265.1 Nitrospirota bacterium | reverse complement strand
CGACAGGCTCCTTGAGGATAACAAGCGCCTCAGGACCTCCAACGAACGCCTCGAAAGCGAAGTCCGCGGCTCAGAGAGGCGCGAGATGATGTACTGGTTTCTCGCCGGCGCGGGCGTGCTCTTCGCGGGGTGGCTGATAGGCAAGGCCTCCCGGCAGAAAAGATATTATTAGGCCATAGAAAAACCCTCTCCTTCCGTGATAGAATCTGGCCATGCCGGACGTCCTCATCGGCACAAGCGGCTTCTCCTACAAGCACTGGCGGGGCACTTTCTACCCCGAAGGGCTCGCACAAAAGAACTGGCTTGGCTATTACTGCGAGCGCTTTTCCACCGTGGAGCTTAATGTCACCTTCTATAGGCTTCCGAAAGAGGGGGCCTTCAAAAAATGGCGCACTGAAACCCCGGAATACTTCCTCTTCGCCCTGAAGGGAAGCAGGTTCATCACCCACATCAAACGCCTCAGGGACCCCTCGGAGCCGCTGAAGACCTTCATGGACACCATAAGGCCCCTGGGGCCTAAAATAGGAGCGTTGCTGTGGCAGCTTCCCCCCAGCTTCAAGCGCGATACCGAAAGGCTCAAGGGGTTCCTCAAGGCCCTTAGGCGGTACAGGAGGAGAAGCGCCGTGGAGTTCAGGAACGAAAGCTGGCTGGAAGACGAGGTCTTCGACCTCCTCAGGGACGAAGGCGTGGGCCTTTGCATGGCCGATTGGCCTCCCTTCGTCGACGAGCTTCCCATAACTGCGGACTTCACCTACATCCGGCGCCACGGGCGTGGTGGAAGCTACGATACGAGTTATTCCAGCGATGAGTTAAAGAACGACGCCAGGCGGATAAGAAAATACCGCCGGAATAAGAAGGACACGTATATATATTTCAACAATGACGCCGAGGGCTACGCCCCTCAAAACGCGCTCGAATTAAAGAGAATCCTCAAGGTCTGAGCAAAGCCAAGGGTGCATAGCCACCCCGCACCAACTCGGTGGCGGCACCTATTACCCCCCACCTAATTACCCTCTCGCATCGTGGATTAAGCAATATTTTCCATTATTTCAACGTCTTTACCTATTCTATTTACACCATTTTCTGATATAATATTGCAGCACGAAAGGAGTGAAGGCCCCGGGTGAAACGGCAGGTGTTCGTTTACGACAGGAACAAGGAATCTATCGATTTTCTGAAGGGTTTTTTCAAGGGTAATTCCGGTTATAAGGCCACTTTTTTCACAAGCGTAAGTGACTTGAAGAAGGCGATCAAGTCCGGGGAGCCCTACGCGGTGGTAGCCGGGAGCCCGACTTACCTGGATAGGCTCAAGCCGGCGGAGGCCGACTTCCCGATTCTCGCCATGGTTTCCCGCAACGTTGCCAAAGGCATGCGAAGCGTCGTCAGAAACGGGGTGGAATCGTACATGCTCGCTCCGTACATGGCTGAGGATCTCGAATACAAGCTCCACGTGCTCGGCAAGAATTACGACTACCTGGCTTCCCTGTACCAGGAGAAGGAAGACCTGGAGACCATCGTGGACTTGACCTACAAGCTCTCCTCGACCCTTGATCCAGAGGAGGTGCTATACCTCATAGTGAGGAAGATCGGCGAGATAATTCCGGTTTCCAGGTGCTCCATTCTCAGCGTTAGCTTCGGAGAGGAGAGATTCGCCAAGGTCGTCTCGACCTTCGAAAGCCACCAGATCAAGCACATCACCCTCGATATAGACAAGTATCCCGAGATAGACAAGGCCCTTGACACGCGGCGGGCCGTGATCATCAAGGACGCCCTCCATGACCCGCTCATGAAGAAGGTTAGGAAGACGATTGAGCCATTGGGGATAAGATCGATCATGGTGATACCGATAATCTTCAGGGACGAGGTCATAGGAACACTCTTTCTCAGGACTTCCAGAAAGAGCCACACCTTCAGCGAGAGGGAAGTGAAACTCTGCGAGCGCATCGCGCAGGCCAGCGCCAATGCCCTCAACAACGCCTTCCTCTTCGAAAGGGTGAAGACCGAAAAGGCGGAGCTGAAGAAGCTCTCCATAACGGATTTTCTAACGGGGGTATACAACGTCAGGTATTTCTACCACAGGCTGTCTGAGGAGTTCTCCCGGGCCCAGCGGTATGGGACGGACCTGAGCTGCATCATGTTCGACATCGACTACTTCAAGAAAATTAACGACACCTATGGCCACAGGACCGGCGACATGGTGCTCAGGGAGTTCTCCATGCTCGTGAAAGCCCTGGTCAGGCAGAGCGACGTCCTGGCGAGGTACGGGGGAGAGGAGTTCATCCTGCTTCTGCCCCACACGAATACGGAGAACTCCGTCGTCGAAGCCGAGAGGCTCGCCAGCGCCGTCAGAAAACACAGGTTTAAAGGCCTAAAGACCAGTGAACGCATAACCATCAGCGTCGGAATCGCCGCCTACCCTAACAAACGCATAAAGACCCAGGACGCCCTTATAAACCTCGCCGACGACGCCCTCCTGGCGGCCAAACAGGACGGCCGCGACCGCATAGTCGTTTCCGATTAATCGCCTTCATCGCCTTTCGCCGCGATTGATTGATTAAAAGCCCCATATCTGCAAGAATATTTACATGGACATCATAGTGTCGCACATAAACGCCGACTTCGACGCCTATGCCTCCATGGTCGCCGCAAGGAGGCTTTATCCCGGGGCGAAGCTCGTCTTCCCGGGCTCCCAGGAAAAGAAGCTCCGGGAGTTCATAAGCGAGTTCCATCCCGCCGAGGTGGTCCGGCTCAAGGACCTGGAGGCCTCGGAGGTAGACAGGATCATATTGGTCGATACGAAATCCCCTGACAGGATAGGCAAGCTCAAAGTCCTGGCCGACAGCCCCGGAGTCAAGGTCCACCTCTACGACCACCATCCCCACAAGGACGGCGACCTGCGGGGCGTGGTCGAGGTGATAGAGGAGGTGGGCTCCACGGCAACGATATTCGCAGAGATATTCAAGAAGAAGGATATCCACCCCACCCCCATGGAGGCTACGCTCCTGATGCTGGGCATCTACGAGGAGACCGGGAATCTCCTGTTCCCGAGCACCACGGAGCGCGACATGCGGGCCGCCGCATGGCTCCTCAAGCATGGGGCGAGCCTCAGAATCGTCTCGGCCTACATGAAGACCGAGATAAGCAAGGAGGAGGTCGAGCTCCTGAACGAGCTCGTCAAGACCTCGAAGGATCTCGTGGAGCACGGCGTCAGGATAAGAATCGCCAAGGCATCTAGGGGGGTCTATTTCGGAGACGCCGCCCACCTCGCCCACAGGATGATGGACATGGAGGACATAGACGCCATCGTGCTTCTTCTGAGGATGGAGGGCAAGGTCGTCATGATAGGCCGGAGCCGCGCCCACGAGTTCGACGTGGCGGAGGCGCTCGAGAAGTTCGGGGGCGGGGGCCACCCCACGGCCGCGTCGGCCACGGTGAAAGAGCAGCCCCTGGAGATACTGGAGGAGCAAGTGGTGGAGGTCGTACGCCGTGCCGTCAGGCCGATGACGGTGGCCAGGGACGTCATGACCAGGCCAGTGATAAGCATCGAAGAGGGAAAGACCGTCAAGGACGCGGAGTCCATGATGACACGGTATGGCGTGAACGTCCTGCCCATCGTGAAGAGGGGGCGCTACCGGGGCGTGGTGTCCAGGGAGACGGTGGAGAAGGCCATCTTCCACGGCTTCAGGAAGAGCCCGGTCATGGATTTCGCCAACACCGACTTCATGACCGCCGAGCCCGACACTCCCCAGCGCGAGATAGAGCGCATGATGATCGAGCACAACCAGCGATTCATGCCCGTGCTCAGGGAAGGCGCAATCATGGGGGCTATAACGAGGACCGACCTTCTCAGGGCGATGTACGAGGACTACCTCAGGAAAAGCCGCATAAGCGAGATCACGGCCGAGGAGAAAACCTTCGGGGGCAAGAACCTGGGCTCTCTGCTAAAGGACAAATACCCCGAGCACATTTTTGACATACTCAAGACGGCGGGGCGCATCGCCGATGGGCTCGGCTACAGCGCCTTCCTCGTGGGCGGATCGGTCAGGGATCTCCTGAGGGGCGAGAAGAACCTCGACATAGACATCGTCATCGAGGGCGACGGGGTAGCCTTCGCCAAGGAGCTGGCCTCAAGCCTCGGCGCAAGGATAAACGTCCACGAGAGGTTCGCCACCGCCAAGATTAGGAAGGACGGCACCAGGCTCGACGTGGCGACGGCGCGGACCGAATACTACGAAACGCCGGCCGCGCTGCCCAGGGTGAAGATGTCGTCCATCAAGAAGGACCTCTACAGGAGGGACTTCACGATAAACACCCTCGCCGTAAAGCTCAACCCCAGGGACTTCGGCCAGCTCGTCGACTTCTTCGGAGGACAGCGCGACCTCAAGGACAAGACCATACGGGTCCTCCACAACCTGAGCTTCGTGGAAGACCCCACGAGGGCCTTCCGGGCCGTGAGGTTCGCCGAGAGGTTCGGCTTCAAGCTCTCGAAGCAGACCCACAACCTCATAAAGAGCGCCCTGAAGATGGACCTCTTCGACAGGCTCTCGGGCTCGCGGCTCTATGAAGAGATCTGCCTCACCTTCGAGGAGGCAGAGCCCTTCAGGGTCGTGAAGCGCTTCGACGAGTACGGCCTCCTGAAGGTGGTGCTCAACGACCTCGCCCTTACCGAGGAGCTCGAGAACCTGCTTGTCTCGGTCCACGAAACGCTGCTGTGGTTCGCCCTCTCTTTCCAGGAGGACGAGCCCGATAAGAGGGTCCTGTACCTAATGGCCCTCCTCTCGCAGCTCAAGGACGAGCAGAAGAAGGAGGCCCTGGAGAGGCTCGACGCGCCCCCGAGGGTGAGGAAGTCCATCATAAAGGGCTCCCACCAGGCCCAGGGTCTCCTGAGGCGAATGCCCCTTGGGGACCCTGCCTCCATCTTCTACGCCATGTCCGGGTTGGAGCTCGAGACGGTTCTCGCCGCCATGGCATCCACGAAGGACGAGGACGTGAAGAAGGAGATATCCAGGTACTTCCTTGAGCTGAGGAAGGTAAAGACCTCCATAACCGGCGAGGACCTCAAGAGGCTCGGCATCGAGCCGGGCCCCGTCTATTCGGAGATCTTCCGGGAAATCATGGCCCGGAAACTCAGGGGAGAGCTCAAGACGAAGGAAGACGAGGAGCGGTTTGTCAAGGACAAGCTCACCGGGCTTAAGGCGGGGTAGCCGGGGCTACTCTCGTCCCTTTACTTCAGGCCCAGCACGTCCTGCATGTCGTGAAGACCTATGGGCTTGCCCTTAAGCCACAGGGCCGCCCTGAGGGCGCCCCTGGCGAAGGTGTCGCGGCTCGAGGCCTTGTGGGCTATCTCCACCCTTTCGCCGAGGCCGCCGAAGATCACCGTGTGCTCGCCCACTATGTCGCCGGCGCGGACGGTCTGGATGCCGATTTCCTTCCTGCTGCGCTCGCCTATCATGCCCTTGCGCTCGAAGACGCCGACCTTCTCGAGGTCCCTCCCCAAGGCCGAGGCAATCGCCCTGGCCAGGGCGAGGGCCGTGCCCGAGGGGGCATCCTTCTTGAGCCTGTGGTGGGCCTCCACTATCTCGACGTCGTAGTCGTCGCCCAGGCTGCGGGCCACGTCGGCCAGGACCTTCAGGAGCAGGTTTACGCCCAGGCTCATGTTGTAGGCGAAGACGCAGGGTATCATGGAGGCGTGCCTGCGGAATTCCTCGAGCTCCTCGACCCCAAACCCGGTGGTGCCCACCACCATGGCCTTGCCCTTACGCACGGCGGCCTGTACGTTGGCGAGGGTCGAGGCGGGCGAAGTAAAATCTATGACCACGTCCGCCGCGTCTAGGACGTCCTCGACGCTGTCGGAGAGCCTTGCCCCCCTGCCAACGCCGAAGAGGTCCCCCAGGTCCTTTCCGACATCGGGATGTCCCGCCACCTCGAAAGCGCCCGTGAGCTCGATGCCCTCGCTTTCCCTTGAAAGCGCCGCTATCCGGCTTCCCATCCTTCCCCTGGCGCCTGCCACCGCTATTTTCACCATGTCGACTAGCCCTCCGAGCCTTCTAAATCCTTTCGATTTTAATTCCCCTGGCGTCAGCCGCCTTCCTGAGGAGCGTTGCGTCCCCCTTTATTCTGCCCACGAGGTTCACCTCGCTTGCCGGCACCGGGTCGCCCGAGGTGCTGGCCGGCGTGGGGCCGAAGAACACGGCGAGGGCGCCTCCAGGGGGCCAATATCCTATGTCTCCCACCCTGACCCGGGTCGTGGCGGTGTCGTCGAGGTCTCCCTTGTAATGTACATGAAAATAGAATTCGTCGCCCCAGGTGCTGAAGGGGGTCTCGATGGGGAGCAGGTCATATATTTCACCGGCGCAGGGCGAATCGAAAAATTCGACGTCAAGCTCCACTTCCCCCACGGCCAGCCTCGCGAGCCTCACGGCCTGCCCTTTGTGAAGTCGACCTTTATTACGTTGTCTTCCGCCCCCGGACTCCCGGACTGCTCCTCCTCTTCGCCGAGCATCGACGGGGAAGAAAAAGTAAGCTGCGCGCCCAGCTCCGGGGAATATACGGCGATGATGTCCTCCGAGGGGATGAAACATTTCTCGGGCGCCGAACCGAAAACGAGCGAGGCCTTGATGCCCTCTTCGTCCCAGTCCAATTTCATCTGGGAGTTCAGGACCAGCACAATCCCCTGCTCCTTTTCTTTTCCCACAAATCCCCTTCGGCCGAGCATGACGGAGTCTGAATGACGTACGTGAATGAACGCCCTTCCGACCTGATCGAGAAAGCTGTAGAAGACTTCCCGCTTAAGTTCATCCAGAGCCCTCATCCTGCCTGTCGCCCCCCTCCTGTTTATCCTTGCCCTCAATTCTATACTGCTCCTCGGCCCATTTGCCCAAATCTATGAGCTTGCACCTCTCGGAGCAAAAGGGCCTGTTGGGGTTTTCCTCCCAAGTGGTAACCTTATTGCATATCGGGCACTTGATCTTCATGCGCCTCTCAGGAGTTTTTAATTATAGCACGCAGGCAGAGAGCGTTTCACGCGGGAGAAAGCACTAAAAGGGGCGGCGCGGAGAGCGCCGCCCCCGGATGGCATTGCCATTGAAGGGGCCTCAGTGGCCTCCCGAGCCCAGTATTCCGGAAGCCGCCACGGCAAGCACCACCACCTCGAGAAGCGCGAGGACAACATAGGGCTTATCCTTCTTCCTGAGAAGTCCCGGCACGATGGCGAGGTAGCAGATGATGGTAAGGCCGGAAAGAAAGGCGATGGGCGCGAAATTGAGCATGTCGCCCTTACTGAGCTGCCCCAACCAGGCCCAGCCGGCGTGGATGCCGCTTCGTTCGAGATAATCGTTCACAGGCATCACCCAGTAGTCCTGGACCTTGGCAAGGGGTATCCTGGGCTCGAGCACCCCTAGGGCGTAGACGGCAAAAGTGACGATGAGGCCAAGGAGACCTAACATCATCCCCTTGTTCAGAATGTTCGCGTAAAGCACTTGTTCTTCGGTAGCTCTTGGAGCCATGTTTTCCTCCCTACAGTATTCCTTTGGCTTGGAGTATCGGCCAGAGGCCCTTCTGCAGGGCCTTGAGTCCCGCCACTCCGAGCACGACCATGACCAGGATTCTTATTATCGCCGGCTTAGTGACCGCCAGGACCTTGACTCCCACGAAGGAACCCAGCATTATGCCCACCACCGAGGGGACGACCATTAGAGGAAGCACGGCGCCGTTGTTGAGGTATATCCAGGCGGCCGAGGTGTCCGTTATGGAGAGGAGAAACTTGCTCGTGGCCACCGATATCTTGATGGGGGCGCCCATGACGAGGTTCAGCACCGGCACGTTCGCCCAGCCCGCGCCCAGGCCGAACATGCCGGCCATCACGCCTATTATCACGAAGAGGCCGAGGCCCACGGGGGTCCGGTGAATCTTCCACTCCACGTCCTTCTTTATGGTGGGCTCGTAGTAGACGCCCATTATCCGAAGCGACTGCGACAGGGGGTCGGGGTTCTGCACGTCCGGGAACTCCGACTTCTTCGCCTTTAGCATTATGAGGACTATCATAAGGATGGTCGCGCCCAGAAGAGTCTGTACGAAGCTGGTGGGAAGGGCAAGGCCGATCATGGCGCCTACGATGGCGCAGGTGGAGGCGATGAGGGCCATGGGGATGGCCAGCCTTAGGTCGGCCATGCCTTTCCTCAGTAGGCCCGGGCCGGCGGCCAGGGCTCCCGCCAGAGCGACAATAAGGCCGGCCCCCCTGACGAAGTCGAGATGAAATGGCAGGAATCCGCTAACTATGGGAACAAAGAGGACCCCGCCGCCCACGCCCGCCAAGACGGCGAAGATGCCCAGCACGAACGTAAGCACAAAGAGCACCAGGGGCCAGAACCACCAGGCGTGGTCTCCTCCATTAGGCGGCATTGGTGCGGCCCCTGAGACAGGCTCGGCCCCGCTAGAGGCAAGGGCCGGAGCGTCGGCGACAAGCACAAGTGCCATGACGACCGACAGAAATACCAAGAACTTACGTGACAGAATCAAGCGATTCCCCTCCTTCATGGGAGATGTAGATGCAATATGCAATGCAACATTGAATATTGTAACGGATTTATCATACTGGAATTCTGCAGAAATCTCAACGTAACTATATTTATGGATATATTTGCTTTATTTATGTTTCAAAACTGAGTGGAAAGACTCATCAATCGGAGGATAAGGCAAACAGTTCTGACCATGAAGGCAAGTGTTTGGAGAATTTACACTTGAGGCAGTAAAAAAACGAGTAATTACGGTCTGTTAAGGCCTCTCCAGACGTGGTAGACCCTCTGGACGACCGTAAGGTAGGTGAGAGTAAACATTATCCAAAGAACGGGGATTATCCAGCCAGAAATCGCGCCGAACACGAGCATGACGACCCTCTCCGGGCGCTCCATGATTCCAGTTTCGCAATCCTGGCCAAGGCTCTCCGCCCTGGCCCTGGCATAGCTGATGACGAAGGCCCCCACCATGGTGCCGAGCGAGAGCAGGGCACCGGCATGGTCGCCCGCACCCCCGAGATACCAGGCTAGGCCAAGGAACATGAAAGCGTCCGCGAAACGGTCGAGCAAGGAGTCCAGGAAGGCGCCGAACTTGGTCTCCCTTTCCTGGGTTCGGGCCACGATGCCGTCGAACATGTCCATCAGGCTTCCCAGGGCTATGACGAAACCTCCCAGCCTCAGGTGCCGGGCGATAATCACCGAGCCCAGGGCGGTAACGAGGAAGCCCCCCACCGTGATGACGTTGGGGTTAAGGCTTACCCTCTTCGCAAGAGGCTCAAGCGGCCTGTCAAGGAAATGGCCGAGCCAAGCGCCGAACATCGGTTCCTCCCCTCTGTTTTATTAATTGAACAATGGATATTATATGCCCGCAACCCTCCGTGTCAAGAAAGCCGCCGGCCTCGGAAGGGCTTTCGACGAGATTCCGTGATATAATCGCACCATGACGTCCGCGGAGAGCCATATTGAGCGCATTCTCAGGGCGAGACATCACAACCCCTTCGAGTTCCTCGGTCCCCACGTTACGGAACGGGGGATCGCCATCAGGACGTTCCAGCCCGCGGCCAGAGAAGCCTGGGTACTGAGGTCCGGCGAGCCGACTCCCATGGAAAAGATACACGGCTCTGGGTTCTTCGAGGCCGTTTTCGAGGGGGAGAGCATAACCACGATGCCCTACCTTCTCAGGACCGAAGACCATGCCGGCAACGTTCGCACATTCCAGGACCCATACAGGTTCCCACCGTTTCTCTCGGACTTCGACCTGCACCTTATCGGAGAGGGGACCCACTACCACAAATATGAAAAGCTCGGCGCCCACATCTGCTCCATCGAGGGGGTGGAGGGGGTAAACTTCACGGTCTGGACTCCAAATGCCTGGGGCGTAAGCGTCATAGGAAACTTCAACGGCTGGGACGGAAGGACACACCCCATGCGCTCGCGCGGAAGCACCGGGATATGGGAGCTGTTCGTTCCGGACCTCCGGGAGGGAGACATCTACAAGTTCGAGGTCAAGTCGGAAACAGGGCTTTTCATAAAGACTGACCCTTTTGGTTTTTATTCGGAGCTGAGGCCCCAGACGGCATCCATCGTGTGGGATATCGACAAGTACGAGTGGGGCGACGGACAGTGGATGGAGGAGCGAAGGGAAAAGAACCCCTACGAGTCCCCGGTCTCCGTCTACGAGGTCCATCTGGGCTCGTGGATGAGGACGGAAGACGGGGGCTTCGTCAATTACAGGGAGCTCGCCCGCAGGTTGGTGGAGCACGTGAAGAAGCTGGGCTTCACACACCTGGAGCTGCTGCCGGTCATGGAGCACCCCCTCGATGCTTCGTGGGGCTATCAGACCATCGGCTATTTCTCCGTCACGAGCCGCTTCGGCACTCCGGAGGACTTCATGCACTTCGTCGACCACTGCCACCAGAACGGCATTGGAGTAATCGTTGACTGGGTGCCGGCTCACTTTCCCAAGGACGCCCACGGGCTCGCGCATTTCGACGGGACCTTCCTCTACGAGCACGAACACCCCATGAGGCGCGAACACCTGGACTGGGGCACCCACATCTTCAACTACGGCAGGACCGAGGTGGCGAGCTTTCTCCTGAACAGCGCCCTTTTCTGGCTGGAAAAATACCACATAGACGGCCTTCGCGTGGACGCCGTCGCATCCATGCTCTACCTGGACTATTCCAGGAAGCCCGGCGAGTGGATCCCGAACGCCTACGGAGGCAACGAAGACCTCGAGGCCATTTCCTTCATCAAGAAATTCAACGAGGTCTGCCACCGCTACCACCCGGGCATCCTTACCATCGCCGAGGAGTCCACGGCCTGGCCGATGGTCTCGAGGCCGACCTACGTGGGCGGCCTGGGTTTCAGCCTGAAGTGGAACATGGGATGGATGCACGATATCCTGGAGTATTTTTCGAAGGATCCGGTGCACCGGAAATACCACCACGGAGATCTGACTTTCGCCCTCCTCTATGCCTTCCACGAAAATTTTGTCCTGGTGCTTTCGCACGACGAGGTGGTCCACGGCAAGGGCTCCCTTTTAAGCAAGATGCCGGGAGACCTCTGGCAGAGGTTCGCCAATTTGAGGCTACTCTACGGGTACATGTTCGGCCAGCCGGGGAAGAAGATGCTGTTCATGGGGGCGGAGTTCGGCCAGTGGCACGAATGGAACTTCGACTCCGCCCTCCAGTGGGAGCTCCTACAGTACGAGCCCCACGAAAAAATCATGAAATATCTCTCCGACCTAAACCACCTGTACCGGCGCGAGCCCTCCATGTTCGAGGTCGACTTCGATTACCGGGGATTCGAGTGGCTCGATTTCAGCGACTCCGACTCCTCGGTGATCAGCTTCGTCCGCAGGTCGAAGGACCCGGGCGACTACCTGGTGTTCGTCTACAACTTCACCCCGGTGCCGAGAAAGGGCTACAGGGTGGGCGTTCCCGAGAAGGCGGCTTACTTCGAGATAATGAACTCCGATTCGGAGCTCTACTGGGGCTCAAACGTGGGAAACGCCGGCCGTGTCGAAGCCCAGGGTATCCCGTTCCTCCAGTGGCCCTGTTCGTTGAGCCTCGATATCCCTCCCCTTGGAATGCTGATCCTTAAGCCCGAAAGGGCTTAGGCAAATATTCCCCGCCTTTACGGCAGATCGCGGCGGCGCTTTGCCTCCGTTTTCCGACTATGTTATTCTTATGGAGAAGTCTAATGGAGTTTGTTGCGCTCAGCCGTTAGCCTGCTTAATAGCGCGCTTCAATTCAACAGGCCCCCTTATTCTTCATGAAATCAACACCCAAAGGAGGTTCCACCATGTCCCGCAGAAAGACTATCGCGTTTGCGGCCATGCTCGTTTTCGCCATGTCCCTCGCCTTGAGCGCCATGGCAGCGGACGCTGCGGACTCAAAGAAGGAAACGGCTGTGATAGCCAAAGGCAGCGAGGTGAAGGTCAATTACACGCTTACCGTGGATGGCAACGTAGTCGATAAATCCAAGGAAGGCAGCCCGCTTCAGTTTCGGGTCGGCGAAGGCCGTCTGATACCCGGTTTCGAGAATGCCATAATGGGAATGAAAGAAGGCCAGAAGAAATCGTTCGCCGTGGAGCCCGAGGAAGGGTACGGAGCCGTTAACCCCGAGGCCTTCCGCACCATCTCGCGGGACCAGCTCCCGCCGGACGTGGAGCCCCACGTGGGGATGGTCCTGTACGCCAGGGGGCATAATGGGCAGGACATACCCATGAGGATATCCGAGGTCAGCGACGACTCCGTTGTCGTGGACCTCAACCACCCCCTTGCCGGAAAGACGCTGAACTTCGACGTCGAGGTTGTGGAGATCAAGTAGAATCGCCAGCAACGCTGGAGGACGGGACAGCGCCTCCGAAAATCCGCGCTTGGCGAAAGCCTTCCGAACGTCCTCCCGCCGGGCGGGAAGGAAGAGGCTCAGGCTTTCCTTTTCCTTTTCGCAGGCGCGGCCTTCCTCACGGCGCGCTTCTTCTTTGCTTCGAGGCCGAAGGCCTCGTGCAGGGCGCGCACGGCGAGCTCGGTGTATTTCTCGTCTATCACGCAGGAGACCTTGATCTCCGAGGTGCTGATCATCATGATGTTTATGCCGTGCTCCGCCAGGGTGGAGAACATCTGGGCCGCGACGCCGGAGTGGCTCTTCATGCCCACCCCTATGATGGAGACCTTCGAGATGTCGTCCCTGAGGTCGACGCCCTGGGCGCCGAGCTCTCTTGCCAGCGACTCGGCCAATTTCATGGCCTTCTTGCTCTCCGTGCGGGGCACGGTAAAGGAGATGTCCGTCGCGCCGGTCTCGTGGCTTATGTTCTGGACTATCATGTCGACGACGACGTTCGCGCCGGCCACCGCACCGAAAAGCCTCGAGGCTATGCCGGGCCTGTCGGGCACGCCGATTATGGTTATCTTGGACTGATTCTTGTCGTAGGCTACTCCGGAAACCACTACCTTTTCCATTTCCTTGTCCTCCTTGACCACCAACGTCCCGGGGGCTTCTACGAAGCTCGACTTAACCACGAGAGGAACACTGTATTTCTTGGCGTATTCCACGGACCTCGACTGCAGGACCTTAGCGCCGAGGCTGGCGAACTCGAGCATCTCCTCGTAGGAGATCCTCTCCAGCTTCCGCGCC
The DNA here is from genome assembly GCA_037385265.1 of Nitrospirota bacterium. GTDB lineage: Bacteria > Nitrospirota > Thermodesulfovibrionia > Thermodesulfovibrionales > JdFR-86 > JARRNG01. The sequence goes on along the minus strand of JARRNG010000034.1, from coordinate 885 downwards.
TCGGCCACCATGTTCGGGTCGGTCGTGTAAACGCCGTCCACGTCGGTGTATATCTCGCAGAGGTCGGCCTTAAGCGCTGCCGCGATGGCCACGGCCGTAAGGTCCGAGCCTCCCCTTCCAAGCGTAGTGACGTCGGTGCCGGTCACCGTTATCCCCTGGAACCCCGCCACCACCGGCACGACGCCATCCTTCAGAGCCTTCTTGAGCCTTTCGGCCGAGACCAGCTCTATGCGGGCCTTGGTGTGGGCGTCGTCGGTCACTATGCCCACCTGCCGCCCCGTGAAGCTCATCGCCCTCACGCCGAGCTCGGAGACGGCCATGGCCGTAAGGGCCGCGCTAATGCGCTCGCCGGAGCTCAGAAGGAGGTCCATCTCTCTGCCCTCGGGCTGCGCGGTTATCTCCTCGGCCAGGGCTATGAGCCTGTTCGTCTCGCCGGCCATGGCGGATACGACGAGGACCAGGTCGTGTCCGTCCTCACGGCACCTCTTGACCCTTTTGGCCACCTCCCTGATCCGTTCGAGGCCGCCCACGGAAGTGCCCCCGTATTTCTGAACTATGAGCATCCTGCTATTTCTTCCCGCCCTTTATGAAATAGTCCATGAGCTCGTAGCCCTTGTCCACCACCACGGCCTCGGGCGACTTGGAAACCTCCTCCGTGAAGCCCTGGGCCCCGGATGCCTTCTTCTTCGTGCTGTCGAAGATCGCGAAAGGCACGGGCTCGGCCGAATGGGTCCTGAGCTTTAGCGGCGTGGCGTGGTCCGGCATGACCAGAATCCTGAAGGCGTCGAAGGCTTTCAGGCCCCTAAGCATGGTGCCCACCACGAGGGCGTCGAAGTCCTCAATGGCCTTGACCTTCTCGGAGGCGTTTCCGCTGTGGCCGGCCTC